>CANCDA010000193.1 GCA_947374705.1 Comamonadaceae bacterium
GCGCAAGAGCGCTTCCCCTCACGCCCCATCACCTTGATTGCCCCCTGGCCTGCCGGTGGCAGCAGCGACGCGGTGATGCGCGCTTTTGGCGAGAGTGTGGGCCGTGTGCTGGGTGTGCCGGTGATTGTGGAGAACAAGCCCGGCGTGGGCGGCACGCTGGGGGCCAGCGCCATGCTGCAAGCCAAGCCTGATGGCTACACGCTGACGCAACTGCCCCTGGGCATTTACCGCCTGCCGCACATGCAAAAGATGGCGTTTGACCCGGTCAAAGACATCACCCACATCGTTTGCCTCACCGGCTACACCTTTGGCCTGGCCGCGACCCTGGATGCACCGTTCAAGACCTTGAAAGAGATGGTGGCCTACGCCAAAGCCAATCCCGGCAAGCTGGCCTATGGCCACACGGGCACGGGCACCACGCCGCATCTGGCGGTAGAAGAATTTGCGGCCAAAGCGGGCATTCAGTTGCAGGACATTCCCTTCAAAGGCGCGGCCGACTTGATGGCCTCTATTTTGGGCGGGCATATTCCGCTGATGAGCGGCACGCCAGAATTTGCGCCGCACGTGCGCTCCGGCAAACTGCGCTTGCTGGCCACGCTGGGGCGTGAGCGCAACCGCGCCTTTCCCGATGTGCCCACCGTCAAGGAAAGCGGTTGGGACACCATCACCGAATCGCCCTTTGGCATTGGTGGGCCCAAAAACATGGACCCCGCCGTGGTGCGCACCCTGCACGACGCCTTCAAGAAAACCTTGGATGACCCCAAGGTGCAAGAAACGCTGGACAAGTTCTACCAACCCGTGATCTACATGAACACGGCGGACTACAGCGCCTACGCCGAGCGCACGTTTGCCGCAGAAAAAGCCACGGTAGAGCGCCTGGGTTTGGCCAAAAAAGCCTGAACAGAAAAGCCCAAACAAACACCCCTGATTCCTGCGCCCCATGAAATTCAAAATGCCACCCAACTCGCTCTTCGCGGTCTTGCTGCGCTCACCGTGGTGGATCAGCTTCGGCATCGTCGCGCTCATCGTGCTGGCGTCCTTCGCACTGCTGCCCAAAGAGGCCGTGATTTACGGTGCGTTCGCAGGCTTTCCCCTCTTCGTGATTGGGGTGATGGCCGCTTGGCGGCAACTGCGCGCGCCCAGTGAAGCCCGTGTTAATGCGGCGCTGGCGCGTGCAGCCATGATGTCATGGCCCGAGTTTTCCAACGCGGTCGAGCAGGGCTATGCCGCCCATGGACAGGTCGTCACCCGCTTGCGCAGTGCCAGTGCCGACTTCTCCATGCACAAAGACGGCCACATCACTCTGGTGAGTTGCAAGCGCTGGAAGGCCGTGAACCAGGGCATTGAGGGCCTGCGTGAACTGGTGGCCGCGCAACAGGCCGCAGGGGCCCAACAGACCACCTACATCAGCCTGCATGCGCTGAGCGACGCGGCACAGAAGTACGCCCGCGCGCACGGCGTTCACGTGATGCCGCTGACCGAGTTGGCTCTGCTTGTGATGGGTGGGGAAGTCCGCTAAAACTGGCCTACTGGGTACGCACCGGCGCGACGTCTCATACGAATCTCAGGCAATCTCAGTGGCGTTGAGAGGGTTTACTCGCCTTGCTCGAATTTTGGACCCCAACGTATTTCCGCTGAGCGGTTTGTTGTTTCGAAACATATCTGCCAAAGCGGAGTTGGCAAACAAGTCCGCCACAACGGCCTTCACCACCGGAACGGAGACCGAGTTCCCGAATTGTCGGTAGGCGTGCACATCAATCGGGTGGTGTTGAAAGGTGTCGGGGTAACCTTGAATTCGAGCGCACTCTCTAGGTGTGATGTGGCGCATCCGCCCGCGGTGCATCACGCCTAACTTGTGCGCATCACTGGTGACCAAGGTGATCGAGATACTGTCAGGATCGAGAAATTTAAACACCTCAAAAGACATGTTACCGGAGACAGGATTGAACAAACCATCCCGCTCGCGAAGGTATCTTTTTTGGAGCAGCGACTTGATGATTTGGGTGAGTTTGGGGTGTTTGAAAAAACTCTCGACTTGCTCGCGGCTCAAGCTCTTGCCGTCTTGATGCGAGCCGAAGATTTTCTTGCGCCGATTGGCGATGAGTGCGTTCATGAATTCGACCTCCTCGCGGGCACACTCACCTTTGATACCCAGCTCCCATGAATGAATCGAGTTGCCGTTTCGGAAGTCAATCAGGCGAACACCATGGATGGGCAAATTTTTCTGCTTCAAAACAGTCTGCATCCGCTGCTGAAACAACGGGCTGCAATCGTAAGACGCTGGCGGATTGGGCTCCAAAATATCGCGCACCACCAAGGTGTTTTGTGCGTCAAATAAATTCTGGGCATGGCGTTGGCGCTTGTACTGGTGCGAGTCGGTCGCCCCACGGCTGGACTGCAAGCGCATGGTGGGCTGCGTGCCCTTGATCCCCGCGATGTAAACGCGCACCCGGTTTTGGGGCACATTCAAATCCGAACTGTTGAGCAGCAAGCAGGTCACGCCATAGCCCAAACCTTCTAGTTTTTCAACAATCGTTTTCAGTGTTCGGCCACCATCATGCGTTGTCAAACCACGAACATTCTCAAGTAAAAATCCTTGAGGCTGGTGGGTGGCCAGCAAGCGTTCGATTTCAAAAAACAGCGTCCCTCGCGTGTCGCCAAACCCCTTTTGTTTACCGGCATACGAGAAGGGCTGGCAAGGAAAGCCAGCCAGCAAAAAATCGAAGTCAGGGAAGTTCTGAATTTTGTAAATATCGCCCTGGGGTTTTTCGCCGTAATTCAGTCGGTACGTTTCCTGGGCATGCGCATCAATTTCCGAAGAAAGAACGCACTCACAGCCCAGCCCCATCTCGCCCATGGCCTGCTCGAAGCCCAAGCGAATGCCACCGATACCGGCAAACAAATCAACGAAGCGAATCATTGAGCTTCCCCTGAATGAAATCAACGAGCGTGTCCAGCTCGCCCGCTGAATACGCCACTGTGCAATCACTGGACTGGCAAAGCGTCGTCAATGCAGAGCCGCGGCTGAAGTTGCCTGCGCCGTCCAAAACGTAAGCAATGTAATGCCCTTCTTTGCTCATTTGCGCCAAGCGATCTTCGGCAAGCGCAGCCTTGCGTTCAATCACGCTGTTGGACGTCACCTGGAAACTCACCTCGACGCCAACGATGCGTTTGCCGCGTTTCACCACGACGTCAAACGGCATACCCGTCTCACTGTCGTAGCTTTTGAGTTTGACCTTGCCATTGCTTTGAACGGTGTAGGAGTCGTCCAATTGGCTTCGCAGGTAATTGGCCACGTAGATTTGAGCGATCTGTCCGAGGCTGTTTGCACTCGCCCCGGTTGTAATGCGACTCACCTGGATGTACTTTTGTTTGACATAGAGATCAATCTCATGGGGCTTGCCCATTAAGCCACCCAAATCACACCGCTCAAGCGCGGCCATGTGACTGGCGGTGGAAACCCCGCCGAAGAGCAAAACCATGATCAAGTCTTTATGAAGATCATCAAGCGGTGTGGCTTTAACGATGGCTTTGCCATCGATCTTTAGCTTCGCATTGCTCAAACCCGTGACGGGTAAGGCCTTGAAGGTGTAGTGATGTGTTTTGCCGAGAAAGATGAATTGAAGGCGCCGTGTTTTGGTTTTTGCGTCTCGTGGAAAAACGACATTGAACTCTTTGCCCAAGCGCTTGATGAGTTCGCCCCCGTAATCCGCCAAGACAACCAAGTGCTTGAGGAAAATATTGGGCGCTAATTGACTGGCCTCAATCACACTGAAAATTTGCTCAGGCGAGTGACCAGACAGCTTCAGAATGGAGATGAACTCATCCTGGGTTTGAATGAGCTTCGGGATGACGCTGCTTTGGGCAACCTGCTCTTCTAAAGTTTTAGGCCACCATTTAATGGCAACCTTTTCTAAATCGGCGAGTGTTTTTTTGTACTTCATGTGAGTGAAACCTGAGCTGTTATTTTATACAGCTTTAAGCCAATTGTGAAATCCCATAATCGCGATCTGGTCATCCTACCTGAGGTCATCGACTGCGCTGTATTTTCATGGATAGTTAGCTCGCGTTGATTCGCGGGTTATCCCTTAAAATCCCCCTATCCAAGGAGCGTTGCAGCGCGGTCTTCTCCCACTTCGGCAAGACCCGTCAGGCTTGGATGTCCCAACGGCGCTCACCTGCTTTTTGCTTTGACAGGTGAGCTTGCATGTCCGCTATTCCAACTTCGATTTCGACCCCCATTTTCTCCGCCGGCGATGTGCCGCCCATGCTGCTGTCCGGCCTGGAGCCGGTGAAGATTGCCGACGACAGCTTGTTCGTCAACATCGGCGAGCGCACCAACGTCACCGGCTCCAAAGCCTTCGCCCGCATGATCCTGAACGGCGAGTTCGAGCAGGCGCTGGCCGTGGCGCGCCAGCAGGTGGAAAACGGCGCGCAGATCATCGACATCAATATGGACGAGGCCATGCTGGACAGCCAGGCCGCGATGGTGCGCTTTTTGAACCTGATTGCGTCCGAGCCCGACATTGCGCGCGTGCCCATCATGATCGACAGCTCCAAGTGGAGCGTGATCGAGGCGGGCTTGCGCTGCATCCAGGGCAAGGGCATCGTCAACTCCATCAGCATGAAAGAAGGCGTGGAGGCGTTCAAGCACCAGGCTAAGTTGCTGCGCCGCTATGGTGCCGCAGCCGTGGTGATGGCGTTTGATGAGAAAGGCCA
>CANCDA010000194.1 GCA_947374705.1 Comamonadaceae bacterium
CTGGAATCTGTGGGCACCATGGGGTTTCGCGGTGAAGCACTGGCCGCTATCAACTCCATAGCTGACTGCGCCATTCTTTCAAGGGCTACAGACCAATCCAATGCCTGGCTACTGGATGGTCGCACGGGCGAGTTGTCACCGGTAGCGCGTAGCACCGGCACCACGGTGGAGGTGAAGGAGCTGTTCTTTAGCACCCCGGCGCGGCGCAAATTCCTCAAAACCGATGCCACCGAGCTGGCCCATTGCATCGAAGCCGTGCGTCGCCATGCCCTGGTGCGCCCGGACGTGGGCTTTGCCATCTGGCATGACGGCAAGCTGGTGGAGCAGTGGCGCGCGTGTGCCGAGCCTACACCCATGGACGCCTTGAGCCGCCGACTGGCCGACGTGCTGGGGGACGACTTCACCACGCAAGCCGTGGCGGTGGACTACCGCAGCAGCAGCTCTAGCCCACACGGCGTGCGGGTCTGGGGTTATGCAGGCATCCCCGACGCGGCCCGCTCACGCGCTGACCAGCAGTTTTGCTACGTCAACGGTCGCTTCGTGCGCGACAAGGTGCTCACCCACGCCGCGCGCAGCGCCTATGAAGACGTGCTGCACGGCCACCGCCAGCCGGTGTATGCGCTGTATGTGGAGATTGCCCCTGAGCGTGTCGATGTCAACGTGCACCCGACCAAGATCGAAGTGCGCTTTCGCGACAGCCGCGAAGTGCATCAGGCCGTGCGCCATGCGGTGGAGAACGCCCTGGCTGCGCCGCGTGCACTGGCGGCAACGCAAGCTGCTGCGGAACAAGCATCGACTCAGTTCAATGGTTTTGATACGGCTCAGAACCCAAATTCAGATCAAAATTCAGAGTTAAATCGGCCTGTAAGCCAATATCCACCGGCACAAGCAGCTATTAATTTCGGGGCGTCTGGCGGACACCGCGTGTCAGATTTGGGGGCGCTGTGGCAACCCTTTGGCAGCAAACCACCCCAGACCGTTCGCCCAGAGCCTGTCGAAGGCTGGACTTCGACAGGCTCAGCCCGAACGGATGCTGGCTTAGACCTTCCCCCCGGCGACTGGCCCCTGGGCCGGGCCATCGCCCAGTTGCAGGGCATCTACATCCTGGCCGAGAACACCCAGGGCCTGATCGTGGTGGACATGCATGCCGCGCACGAGCGCATCGTCTATGAGCGGCTCAAAACCCAGATGGACGCCGCCTTTGAGGACTCAGCCACAGCGCTGGCCAGCCAGCCCCTGCTCATCCCCGCCACCTTTGCCGCCACCCCGCAAGAGGTGGCCACGGCCGAGGCCCACCTCAGCACGCTGCACACGCTCGGGCTGGAGATCACCCCCTTCTCGCCCAAGACCCTGGCCGTGCGCGCCGTACCCGCATCGCTGGTGCAGGGTGACGCGGTCGAGCTGGCGCGCAGCGTGTTGAACGAACTGGCCCAACACGATGCCAGCACCGTCATCCAGCGCGCCCGCAACGAACTGCTCTCCACCATGGCCTGCCACGGTGCCGTGCGCGCCAACCGCAAACTCACCATCGACGAAATGAACGCGCTGCTGCGCCAGATGGAGCACACCGAGCGCTCCGACCAGTGCAACCACGGCCGCCCCACCTGGCGGCAAATGACGATCCGGGAACTGGACGCGCTGTTTATGCGCGGGCGTTGAGGCAATTTTGACGCCTATGTGGCGCGATAATGGCGCGTAAAAACCACATAACGGCGCGATTTAATTTGCGCGCCACTTTATTTGGCGCGATACTGAATCATCCAGAGTCAGCCCCCTTGAAGCAAGCATGCCCAAAGTCACATCACCCCAAGCGCTTGAACGGCTCGCGGCGCTGATCTCCAGGCATCCAGAAGGGATTGGCATTGAGCAGCTCTCACAGCAACTCAAGGCCTCGGTGCCGCGCCGCACCTTGCAACGCAGGCTGGCACTGCTGATTCAGCAGGCACGTATTCAGTCGCGTGGCGAGGGGCGCGCCTTGCGCTACCAGCCAACACCGCAAGTGCTCGCCGCTATCGCTCAAGAGCGCTTGCAAATCACCGATCAAACCTCAGCCGAAATTTACGTCCCCACCTCCCCCGAGGGTGAAGAGATCAAGGTCTATGTTCGTCAAGCTCGCCCCTTGCGCAAACCAGTGGGCTACCACACGGCCTTTTTGACGGCGTACCAACCCAACCACACGGCCTATCTGCCGCCCAGCCTGCGCGATCAACTCCACACGCTGGGCCGCTCACCCGCCGAGCAGACCCAGGCCGGCACGTTTGCGCGCGACATTCTCAGTCGCTTGTTGATTGATTTGTCGTGGGCATCGTCTCAGCTGGAAGGCAACACCTACAGCCGCCTGGACACCGAGCGCTTGATTGAATTGGGCCAAGCGGCCGAAGGCAAAAACGCGCTTGAGACCCAGATGATCCTGAACCACAAAGCCGCCATCGAGTACTTGGTGAGCGACACCGATCAAGCCAGCCTGAGCACCAGCACCGTCATCGCGTTGCATGCTTTTTTGTCCGACGGTTTGATGGCCGACCCACTGGCATGCGGGCGCATCCGCAACCGTGCGGTCGAGATTGGCGGCAGCGTGTACATGCCCATCGCCCTGCCGCAACGCTTGGATGAACTGTTTGGCGTCGTCATTCACATGGCAGCTCAAATTCAAGACCCGTTTGAGCAGTCGTTCTTTCTGATGGTGCACCTGCCTTACCTGCAACCTTTTGAGGACATCAACAAGCGTGTTTCACGACTGGCCGCCAACATCCCCTTCATTCGGCACAACCTGTGCCCCTTGTCCTTCATCGACGTGCCCCAGCAAGCCTATGTGGACGGAATGATCGGCGTGTACGAGCTCAACCGTGTTGATTTGTTGCGTGACGTCTTCGTTTGGGCCTATGAGCGCTCGTGCCAACAATACGTCGCAGTGCAACACAACTTGGTGCCACCTGATGTTTTTCGACTGCGCTACCGCCAGGCCTTGAGTGAAGTGGTCGCCACCATCGTGCGCAAGCTGGAGCCCGCCAGCGAGGCCACTGCACGGGCCAAAGTACCGGCCCTAGTAAGTGCCACAGATCACGAACATTTCGTCACCTTGGTGCTTGAAGAATTCAAAACATTGCATGCAGGCAATGCCATTCGGTTCGGCTTAAGGCCGCTGGAGTTTGCAGCGTGGCAAGAGAAAAATACGCCATGAAAGAACCTATTCCCGCTCACCCGCCTCACTCGCCCTCCCCCGCGTTAATCGTCGTCACCCTGGCCCTGCTGCTGGGCCTGCAAAGCGTCACCACCGATCTGTACCTGCCTGCGCTGCCCACGATCACCGAGCGCCTGGGGGCGTCGATGGGGCAGGCGCAACTGACCTTGACGGCGTTGCTGCTGGCCTTTGGCTGCTCGCAACTGGTGTGGGGACCTTTGTCGGACCGTTTTGGCCGTCGCCCTATTTTGCTGTGGGGCCTGGGGGCCTACGTGCTGGCCAGCGCGGGTTGTGCGTTAGCGTCGTCCATCGACTTTTTCATCGTCTGGCGCATGGTGCAAGGTGCGGCCCTGGGTGCGGCGGTGATGGGTGCGCGCGCCATCACGCGAGACCTGTTCTCCCCGGTGGAGGGCGCGCACGTCATGACCAAGGCACTCACAGGGCTGGGCGTTCTGACCATCATCACCGGGCCACTGGGTGGCCTGCTGACCGAGGCCTTTGGCTGGCGCGTGGCGATGTTTTCCTTGTGTGTGTTTGGTCTGCTCACGCTGACCCTCGTGGCCTGGCGCTTCACTGAGAGCAACCCGCACAAAAACCCGCAGGCGCTCCACCCGGCCACGCTGCTGCGCACCTGGCTGGGCATTGCTCGCCACCCCACTTTCAGGGCTTACGCGGCCCTCTCCACAGCCACCTATGCCGGGTTGTTCGTCTTTTTGGCGAGCTCGTCTTTTGTCTTCATCCAGGTGCTGGGTCTGACGAATACGCACTACGGTTTTGTGATGGGCTCCATGCCCTTGGCCTATATCGGCGGCACCTTCCTGTGTCGGCGACTCTTGCCGGGTCTGGGCGTGTTGCGCACCGTCGCCATTGGCGCGGGCTTCACACTGGCGGGCGGTGGGCTCATGGCGGGACTGGCGGCGGTTGGCATCAGCAGCGGCTGGGCCCTCATGCCGCCGTTCTATCTCTACATGGTTGGCCACGGCATCCACCACCCCTGCGCGCAAAGTGGCGCGGTGGGGCCCTTCTCGCAGGCGGCGGGCGCGGCCTCTGCACTGAATGGTTTTTTGATGATGCTGATGGCTTTTGCCGTGGGTGGCTGGCTAGGCTCGCACATGGACGGCACGGTGCGGCCACTGGCTTACGGCGTGTTTTTTTGGAGTGTGGTCACCGCCCTGGTGGCCTGGACCTGGGTGCAAAAACAGGGAGGCAGTGGTGAACGTTGAAACGATGAAAAGTCTGGCCCCATGTTTGGCCATAGCCGGGCCAACGGCATCTGGCAAAACTGCGGCGGCACTCGCCATTGCGCAAGCCTTGGCAGACACCCACCCGGTGGAAATCATCAGCGTCGATTCGGCCCTGGTCTATCGCGGCATGGACATCGGCACGGCCAAGCCCAGCGCGGCGGAGCTGGCCACTGTGCCGCACCACCTGATCGACATCCGCGACCCCCTCAACGCCTACAGCGCCGCCGA
>CANCDA010000195.1 GCA_947374705.1 Comamonadaceae bacterium
GCCATGATGGCGTTCACTTCGCGGTTCAGGCTTTGGACGATGGCTGAGGGCGTGTCCGCTGGCGCAAACAAACCACCCCACAGGCTGTAGCTAAAACCGGGCAGGGTGGCCTCGGCCACGGTGGGCACTTGCGGTAGTGATTTCATGCGCTGTGGTGAGGTGACCGCCAGCGCCTTGAGCTTGCCGCCCTTGATGTGCGGCATGGCAGCAGAAGCGCTGCTGAAAAAGAGCTGGATGCGATCCGTCATCAAATCCGTCAACAGCGGCCCAACGCCTTTGTAGGGGATGTGCGTCATGTCCAGTTTGGTGCCCATGGTCAAGGCCACAGCAGAGAGGTGACCCGGCGTGCCTGCGCCCACCGAGCCGTAGCTGAACGTGCCCGGCTTGGCGCGCGCCATTTGAATCAGCTCGCCCAAGTTGTTGTACGGCGCGCTGGCGGAGGCCAGCAAGACCAGGGGTGCGTTGCCAATCATCACCACGGGGATCAGCTCTTTGAGCGGGTCGTAACCCAGGTCTTTCATGATGACGCGGTTCACCACCATCTCGCCGGTTTGCCCCAGCAGCAAGGTGTAGCCATCGTTGCGCGACTTCACCGCCAAGCGCGTGCCCACCGTGCCTGACACGCCGGGCTTGTTGTCCACCACCACCGATTGTTTGTAGGCAATGGCCAAGCGCTCGCTAACCAGCCGGGCAAAGGTGTCGCCCTGGCCACCGGGGGCATAGGCGACCACGATGGAGATGGGCTTGGCGGGATAGTCGCCATCGGCGGCGGTGGCCGATAGAGCGACGCTGGCCAAGCTGGCGAGCGCCACACCGAAACGCAGGCAGCGTTGCACAGAGAAAGGGATCATGGTTTTCAACTCCAATCAGGGATGCCGTGGCATGGTCCCCTCGACAGGAATCGAACCTGTATCTGACGCTTAGGAGGCATCCGTTCTATCCATTGAACTACGAGGAGAAGGGGTGGATTGTAATTTGCACCCTGCCGCCAATGGCGCAGTCATCGCCGGAACTGCGTTATAAAAGAATCACGCACCGCTTTAGTTCTCTCGCTGGGCAATCCAGTGGTCAATAGACACCTTCCCCGGCCCATGGGCCACCAGGTACAGCAGCACCGCCGCCCACACGCCATGCGTGGGGTAGGCACCGGGGTACACCAGCAATTGAATCACCGCCGTCATGCCCAGCAAGGCCAGGGCTGACAAGCGGGTGGCCAGGCCCAGCAAGATCAGCACCGGGAAGAAATGCTCTGTAAACGCGGCCATGGGCGCGGCGATCTCGGGGGCGATGAAGGGCAGGTGGTACTCGTCTTTGAACAGCGCCACCGTGCCGTCCGCCAAGTGCGGCCAGCCCAGGCTGAATTCACCGCCGATGAGGTCGATGACAAAGCCTTCCACCTTGGTTTGACCTGATTTCCAGAACACGGCGGCAATGGAGAAGCGGGCGAGGAAGGCAATGAGTGAGTCGGGGATGCGGCTACACAGGTCGATGAAGGTTTGCGTCAGACCCGTGAGAGTGGTTGTGCCGATAGTGGGGGTCATGAGAGGTTCTCCTTAGTCGATGCGGGTGATGAGTTGCTGGCGAATCAAGAGGGCCAACATGGCGGGCAGGTCAAAGTCGGCGTTCATGGCGACGGCGGTGTCAACGGCTTGCGCCAGTGGATGGCCCGCTTGGAGCTGCTGCACAAAAAAATGCTGCGCGGGCGTGATGAGTTGCAGCAACACGTCGAGGCCGTGGCGGTAAATCAAAACGGATTCGGCTTGTGTGGTGTCCACGCTCTCCAGCGTCAACACGCCTTGGTGCGCGGCCCACAAAGAGTAAGCGGCGTGGTGCGATGCGAGCATGTGAACGCTGGGGTGCAGCACCAGCGTGAGTTGCGCCAAAGCGGCGGGGTCACTCAGCGCCTGCGCCAGTGTGCTGGTCTCAAGCGGCGCGGCATCGGCGGCGTGGTAGCTGCGCACACGCAGCATTTCCAGCCGCGCCACGTCGGGCAAATAGGGCAAGGTAGCGGCAGGCTCAAAGCCCGCGATGAAGTCGGGGAAGTGCGCACCGTACCAAGTCAGCACCCGTGTCTGGGGTGGATGGTTTTGCACAAACACCTGGGCCATGGCGCGGAAAAATTCGGGACCGACGAGTTCCTGCGTCACAGCAAACGTATCAGCCAGCGCGTCCACCAAAGAGGCCATGACGTTGTTGCGATAGACCGAGAAGCGCTGGGCTACATCGGAGTGGTTCCAACTCGTCAGGCCCGGCGGGCACGCTTGGGTCGGGTCGGTCAAGGTGCTGGCGAAGTCCGCTTGCGAGCTCATGCTGCGCCCACCGCGGTTGTGGCGACCGATACGGACTGCAATTGCCGATCTGCGATGGCGGCTTCTTGCAGCAAGACCTTGAAGGCGGGCACGTCGTTGTCCCGCTCGATCAAGGTGGCGATAGGGCCGGTGAGGCTCAGGGCATCAGCGTACAAAGCCCACACGGCATCACTCACAGGTGCGCCGTGGCTGTCAATGAGCAAGGGCGCGGCCAGGCTGTCGGTCTGCTCGGCAAAGCCAGCCAGATGAATCTCATCCACATGTGCCAGCGGCAGGGCACGCAGGTAAGCATGCGGGTCGCGCCCGTGGTTGGTGCAAGTCACGAAGACGTTGTTGACGTCCAGCAGCAGGCCGCAGCCGGTGCGTTGAATCACTTCACTCATGAAGTGGGCCTCATCCATGTCTGACTCAGCAAACTCGATGTAGGTGGCAGGGTTCTCCAACAGCATGCGACGTTGTAGATGCGTTTGCACTTGGTCAATGTGCGCACACACGCGCTGCAAGGTGCTTGCGGTGTAAGGCAGTGGCAGGAGGTCGTTTAAAAAAATGTCGCCGTGTGTGGACCAGGCCAGGTGCTCGGAAAACGATTGGGGCTGGTAGCGATCTAGCAGTTGCTTTAGCGCGTTCAGATGCGCCAGGTCAAGCGGTGCATCGGCCCCGATGGAGAGCGCCACGCCGTGCACCGACAGCGGGTAGCATTCACGAATGCGGGTGAGGTAGTGGTGAAACGGACCGCCATCCACCAGGTAGTTTTCAGCGTGGATTTCAAAGAAGCCGGTGTCGGGTGCTGACTCGACAATTTCAGCAAAGTGACAAGACTTCAGACCCACACCGGCCCGTGTGGGCAGGGTGGGTGAGCTGGGCCAGTGGGACATGGCACGGCTCATCTGAAGTGCGGACTGATGTCAGAAAACGATCAAGCCATTTTTTCTTTGAAAGCCATGAGCTGACCCATGCCAGTGGGTGACTTGGGTGAAGCGGTTTTCTCGCAGGTGCCTTTGGGTACCATCTTCCAGGCGTTGCCTTGGTGGTCCACCTTGGAGGTGCCCGCACAGGTGGTGCCCGCACCGGCGGCGCAATCGTTTTTGCCTTTGAGGGCGACGCCAAAGCATTTTTCGTTGTCGGCCATTTGTGCGGAAACGGGGGCAGAAGCCAGGGTCAGCGCTGCACCCAGGGCGAGTGTCAAAGCGGCGGCAGAGGCCAGGCGAGTCGTTGTTGAGGTCATGTCAAGCTCCTGAAGAAAAGTTAGGTAGAGGGTCATCACAATTCAGCACAGGGTTTGTGCCATCTTGTGGGTATGAGTCGGCTCAACCCCAACTTTCTTACAGGCTCAACAGAAATAAATCACCGCAGGCAGGTGGGGCAAGCACCTAAAACCTGCCACACGGGTCACACCCTTACTTTTTACCCAGGCCCAAGCGCTGCGCACCTTCGATGTAGAGCTTGGTTTTTTCTTTCATGAAAGCATCCATCTGTTCCGTGCCGATGTTGACCAGCTCAAAGCCGCTCTTGGCCGCCAGCTCTTTCATTTCGGGGTCGTTGTTGAGCGCCAGCCACATATCGGAGATGCGTTTGCGCGCTTCGGGCGGGGTGGATTTAGGCACACCGATGCCACGGTAAGCGCCGTCCACCCAGTCCACGCCCAACTCTTTGAAGGTGGGCACATCGGGCATGAGCGGGTGGCGTTTTTCCATGGCCACGGCAAGCGGGCGGATGCGGGTTTTGTTGTTGATGGCAAAGGCGGTGTAGGTGATGGCCCCGCTCACCTGCGCGCCCATCACAGCAGTGGCCATGTCGCCCGTACCTTTGAAGGGGATGTAGTTGGTTTTGATGCCAAAGGCCGCGTTCAAGCGCTCGTGCGCGGCGTGGTTGGCTGAGTTCAGGCCTGAACCACCCAGGCTGAGCTTGCCGGGGTCGGCTTTGGCCGTCTTGATGAAGTCGGCAAAGGTCTTGATGGGGCTTTGCTCGGGCACGACCAAAATATCGGGCGTGTAGTGAAACCAGAACACGGGCGTGATGTCTTCCGTCTTGTACTGGACCTGGCCTTCGAGCGGCTGGAACACGATGTGCGGCAGGTTGACGCCCACCACGTTGTTGCCGTCACCCGGCAGCTGGTTCATTTGGCCCCACATGAGCCCACCACCTGCACCGGCTTTGTACTGGATGATGGTGTCGATGGCGGCGCATTTTTTCTTGAGCACGATTTGCTGATGGCGTGCGGACAAGTCGGATTCGCCGCCTGGGGGAAAGGCTTGCCAGTAGAGCAGGTTTTTGTCGGGGCAGGTTTGGGCTTGGG
>CANCDA010000196.1 GCA_947374705.1 Comamonadaceae bacterium
GCCGACAGGGTGGAACAGCGTGTAGTTCAGGTGCGTGGGCGTGGGGTAGGTGTGGCCGTCCACGCGGGTGCACATCTCGGCGAAGTAGCTGAAGTTGTCGGCGGCGCGGGGCACGAGTTGCTTACCCGTTTGGCTGATGACCTGGCCGCAGTCGTTGGTCTCGGTCTGCGCAATCTCGGGGACGTGGCTTGCGATCAGCTCACCGAGTTTGCGCATGAGCTTGGCGCGCTCAGGTGCAGGGGTGCTGGCCCATTTCGGGAAAGCGGCTTTGGCCGCGGCTACCGCTGCGTTGACTTCCGCTTCACCGCCCGATGCCACCTCAGCCAACACCTCTTGGGTGGCGGGGTTGATGGTCTCGAAGTAGTCGGTGCTGGCAACGGCCTTGCCGTTGATGAGGTGGTCGATTTTCATGCGTATTCCTCGATGGTGTTGTGCAGTTCGCCAATGCCTTCAATCGTGGTGATGATCTCGTCCCCCTGGCGGCAGTCCACCACGCCATCAGGCGTGCCGGTCAGGATCAGGTCGCCGGGTTGCAGCGTCATGAAGCTGCTGAAGTACTCGATGAGAAAAGGCACGTCAAAAATCATGTCCTTGGTGTTGCCGCTTTGCGTGACCTTGCCGTTGACGGTGGTTTGCAGGGCGAGTGCCATGGGGTTGGGCACATCGGCGCGGTCCACCAGCCAGGGGCCCAGCGGCGTGCAGGTGTCCCGGTTTTTCACGCGCAGGTTGGGGCGATACCAGTTCTCCAGGACGTCGCGGATGGCGTAGTCGTTGGCCACGGTGTAGCCCGCGATGAAGTCGTAGGCATCGTCGCGTTTGACGTGCTTAGCGGTTTTGCCGATGACCACGGTGAGCTCGCATTCGTAGTGCATGAACTGCACGGCCTTGGGCCGCAGCGTCCTGGCGCGGTGGCCGATCAGCGCGCCCTCGCCTTTGAGGAAGACCAGGGGCTCGGTCGGCGGCTTGAATTCCAACTCCTTCGCATGGTCAGCGTAGTTCAGCCCGAGTGCGAGGATGGTGCGGGGGCGTGGTGTGGGGGCGAGTGGGGGTAGCCAGGTGACGGCGTCTTGCGACACCCGCGTGCCGTTGGGCAGTAGTAAATGTCCATCGGATTCGGTGGCCCACTGGGTGCGGCCTTCAAAGATGATGTGGGCGTGTTTCATCAGGCCTCCTGGGTCAGTGTGTTGATCAAGGTGGCGAAGCCCGGTGCGCTGATCTCAATGTGGTCACCCGCACGGGCCAGGGGCCGCCCCGCGTCGCAGCCCAGCATCAGCAGGTCGCCCGTGCGCAGTGTCATGAACTCAGTCACATCAGCCATCAGCTGTTGTGCATCGCGCACCATGTCGGCAAAGCGCACCTGCTGGCGCACCTCGCCGTTGATGCGCACGGTGAGCGTGAATTGCGCGGGGTCGCCCGCATCAAGCACCGGCGTCACACGTGGGCCGATGCCCAAAAATCCATCCAAGTTTTTGAACTTGACCGGCGGCCTGAAAAAACTCGCGTGCGGCACTGACAGATCGTTCACCAGCACATAGCCGCTCACCGTATTGGGTGCACCGATGACCATGGCGATGCTGGCACCGATCTCAACCTGGGGCACATGGGCAGGCGCGGCGATGCTGTGCGCGTGCGGGCTCCAGGTGTTGGCGGTTTTGATGTAGAGCACGGGCGCTTTGGGCGGTGCTTTGTAGGGCGGCTCGTGCATCTGCGGTGCAAGGGCCTGCACTTCAGCGCGAAAGTTCAGCAGCGTGCCATAGACGGTGCCGGTGGGGAGAAAGTGCATCAGGTTTGCTCCAGTGCGATCAGGTGGTCCAGCAGTTCATAAAGCTGGGCTAGTTTTTGCTTGCCCAGCGACGTTTCCATTTTTGTGTAATGCGCCTCGATAGCGCCCGACAGTTGGTCCACCAGCTTGCGGCCTTTGGCCGTGGCTTGCACCACGGTGCGGCGCTGGTCGGCGGAGTCGCGCTCACGCCGGATCAGGCCATCGCGCTCCATGCGGGTCAGCACACCCGTCAGGCTGGGGCCCAGGATGAAGGCCTCACGCGCCACAGTGCCGGTCTCTACCGTGCCATGCTCACCCAGCACCCTTAGCACCCGCCATTGTTGGTCTGACAGACCCTGCGCCCGCAGACTGGGCCGCGCGTGAGCCATCACGGCTTCGCGTGCCTGGAGCAGCAGGCGCGGCAGGTTGCGGTGGGTAAAGCGTGTGGACATCGGGCAGGTTGTTGATTATTTAATATATTAAATGTTTTTGAGCCTCTTTTGCTTGCGAGGTTGGCATCTGTTGATCTGTTTTTTTATACAGTATCATTTAACTCGCGTTCACGCTCAGAAAAACATGACAACCAAACACCATTTCGTCGATGAGGCCGGTGACACCACGCTATTTGGTCGCCACGGCAAAGTGTTGGTCGGCACTGATCAAACGTCACGTTTTTTCATCGTGGGTCGGCTGGAAGTTGATGATCTACCTGCGCTGGAGGCCGATGTAGCGGCGTTGCGCGCCCAGTTGATGGTCGATCCGCTATTGCAGGCCGTGCCTTCCATGAAGGCTGAGGCGGGTAAAACGGCCTCGTTCTTTCATGCCAAAGACGATGTGCCCGAAGTGCGGCATGCCGTGTTCAAGCTTTTGTTGCAACACGATCTGCGCCTGTCAGCCGTTGTGAAGGAAAAACATCATCTGCTGGCCGATGTGCGCGGTCATGAAGCGGCCAACCCCAAGTACCGCTACAAGGCAGACGGGCACGAAATTTATGACGATTTGATCGCCAGGCTGTTTGGGCGTTTTGGTGAGTTCGGAGCGAAGCGACACGTGACGTTTGCCGTGCGGGGCAGCAAGCCGCGCACGGTAGCATTGAAAAGCGTACTGGATCTGATTGACCAGGGATTTGAGCGAGACTTTGGCTTTGTGCCACACGGGCATACCACCGTTCACAGCAGCTATCCCACCAAGAATGCCGGGTTACAGGCGTGTGACTATTTGCTTTGGGCTTTGCAGCGGTTTTATGAGCGCGGTGAAGAGCGATTTTTGCATGCGCTGTGGGCCAAGTTTGTGCGTGTGATTGACCTGGACGCACCAACGCCCAAGCTCAAAGGCAAGCTTGGACAAAGAGGCATGGAATTCAATGAAAAACACCCGCTGACTTTGGAAAGTAGAGCGGGTGCTTGGGATGAGGATCGAGAGATATAGGGTGAACCGAATCACCACACCGCATGAAGCCGACTTTTGTCTCTCGATGCCTAATTCTAAACCTAAGCGCCCCAACCCACATCAACCCCCCCCATGGCCAAAGACAAAACCATCTACACCTGCACTGAGTGCGGAGGCATCAGCCCCAAATGGCTGGGCAAATGCCCGCATTGCCAAGCCTGGAACACGCTGATCGAATCCGTGGCGGAAAGTGCCGCGCCGACCAAGAACCGCTTTGCGGCGCTGGCCAAAACCGCTGAGGTCATGACGCTGGCCGACATCGACGCCACCGACATGGCGCGCACACCCACCGGCCACGATGAGCTGGACCGCGTGCTGGGAGGCGGCATTGTGGAGGGCGGCGTGGTGCTGATCGGCGGCGATCCCGGCATTGGCAAATCAACGCTGCTGTTGCAGGCGCTGGATTCGCTGCAAAGAACCAATATGAGCACCCTCTACGTCACGGGTGAAGAGAGCGGTGCGCAGGTGGCGCTGCGCTCGCGCCGCCTGGGGCTGGAGGGCTCGCAGGTCAAGGTGCTGGCGGAGATTCAGCTGGAGAAAATCCTCGCTACGCTGGCCCACATGCAGCCCGGTATTGCGGTGATTGATTCGATCCAGACCGTCTATTCAGAACAACTCACCTCGGCCCCCGGCTCGGTGGCGCAGGTGCGCGAGTGCGCGGCGCACCTCACTCGCGCGGCCAAGGCCAGTGGTGTGTGCGTGGTGCTGGTCGGCCATGTGACCAAAGAGGGCGCGCTGGCCGGGCCGCGTGTGCTGGAGCACATGGTCGATACGGTGCTGTATTTCGAGGGTGACACGCACAGCAGCTTTCGCCTGGTGCGCGCCATCAAGAACCGCTTTGGCGCGGTCAACGAGATTGGCGTGTTTGCCATGACCGAAAAAGGCCTCAAGGGCGTGAGCAACCCGAGTGCCATTTTTCTGAGCCAGCACACTGAGCCCGTGCCCGGCAGTTGCGTGATGGTGACGCTGGAGGGCACGCGGCCCATGCTGGTGGAGATTCAGGCGCTGGTGGACAGCGGCGGGCCGTCGCCACGGCGTCTGTCTGTGGGCCTGGACAAAGACCGACTGGCCATGCTGCTGGCCGTGCTGCACCGCCACGCGGGGGTGGCTTGCATGGATCAGGATGTGTTTGTGAACGCGGTGGGCGGTGTGCGCATCAGCGAACCGGCGGCCGATTTGGCGGTGCTGTTGGCCATCACTTCATCCCTGCGCGGCAAGCCCCTGCCCAAGGGCTTCTTTGCCTTTGGCGAAGTGGGTCTGGCAGGCGAGGTGCGCCCGGCCCCGCGCGGCCAAGAGCGGCTCAAAGAAGCGGCCAAGCTGGGCTTTAGCGTGGCCGTGGTGCCCAAGGCCAATGTGCC
>CANCDA010000197.1 GCA_947374705.1 Comamonadaceae bacterium
CCCCACGGCGCTTTCGCGGATCACGAAAGCTCGTTTGACATCTGGGTCATTCCGTTCCTGAGGGCTTCTTTCTACACTGCGTGCATCTTCAACCCCAGCCGCCGTCAAGATGTAAGCGATGAACCACCTGCAAGCCCATGGCGGTTTAATTGATCCATTTTTAACCCCAAGGATTTTCATGTTCCCTCTAAGCAGAACACGCAGAACACTTCTGGCCCTGTCCGTGTCATTGCCACTGTCATGGGCCACCACTGGCCTGGCTTTGGCCCAAGACAAATACCCCAGCAAACCGGTGACGGTGGTGGTGCCGCAGGCCGCAGGCGGGGCCAACGACACCATTGCCCGCGTCATTGCGCAAAAGCTGTCCGAGCAACTCGGCCAGGCCTTTGTGGTGGACAACCGCACCGGTGCGGGCGGCAATGTGGGCACGGTGGCTGCGGCCCGCGCCAAGGCTGATGGCTACACGGTGATGATCACCGCCGACAGCTCCCTGGTCATCAACCCCTCGCTCTACAAAAACACGGGCTTTGATCCGCTTAAAGATTTCGAGCCCGTGGGCACGCTGGCCACGGCGGGCTATGTGCTGGTGGCCAACCCGACCTTTCCCGCCAAAAACACGGCGGAGTTGATCGCGCTGGCCAAGCAGCAGCCGGGCAAGATCAACATCGGCTCGGCGGGCAACGGCACGTTGAACCACCTGATCGGTGAAATGCTGAGCAAGGCTACCGACATTGAGATGGTGCACGTGCCCTACAAAGGCGCTTCCGCTGCGGTGACGGATCTGGTGGCGGGGCAGGTGCAGGTGTCGGTGCAAAGCCTGCCCTCATCCATCGCCTTCATTCGCTCGGGCAAGATCAAGGTGCTGGGCGTGGTCAACCCCAAGCGCCTGCCCGCCTTGCCCGACGCACCCACCATTGGTGAGACGGTCAAAGGCTTTGGTGCCACGCCCTGGTACGGCCTGTTTGCGCCTGCGGGCACACCCAAACACATCGTGGCGCAGCTCAATGCTGAAATTGCCAAGGCGCTGGATTCCAAAGAAGTGCAAGAGCGCCTGGCCGGTGTCGGCTGCGAGCCCTACAAGTCCAGTCCCGAGCAGTTTGCCAGCCTGATCCGTGAAGACCTGCCGCGCTGGGCCAAAATCGTCAAAGCCTCTGGCGCCACCATTGATTGAAAAGATAAAAATGAACATTCCACAGTTAACCCCCGGTGCACTCAAGGGCCTGCGCGTGATCGAGATGGGCCAGTTGATTGCCGGCCCTTTTGCCGCCAAAACGCTGGGCGATTTTGGCGCAGACGTCATCAAGATCGAACCCCCCGGCGCGGGCGACCCACTGCGCAATTGGCGCATGTTGCAAGACGGTACTTCCGTCTGGTGGCAGGTGCAGTCACGCAACAAGCGCTCCATCGCGCTGGACTTGCGCAGCGCGCAAGGCCAGGACATTGCCCGCCAGCTGATTGGGCAAGCCGATGTGCTGATTGAGAACTTTCGCCCCGGCACATTGGAAGGCTGGGGTCTGGACTACGAATCCCTCGCGCGTGACAACCCGGGCCTGATCATGTTGCGCATCTCAGGTTATGGCCAGACCGGCCCCTACCGTGATTTGCCCGGCTTTGGCGCGATTGGCGAGGCCATGGGCGGCCTGCGCCACCTGACCGGCGAGCCAGACCGCGTACCCGTGCGCTGCGGCATCTCGATAGGTGACACCTTGGCGGCGCTGCACGGCACGATTGGTGTGCTGATGGCGCTCTACCACCGCAAGGTCAACGGCGGGCAGGGCCAAGTGATCGACGTGGCGCTCAATGAAGCCGTCTTCAATGTGATGGAAAGCCTGGTGCCTGAGTACAGCGCCTTTGGCGCCATCCGCGAACCGGCGGGTTCGGCCTTGCCCGGCATCGCACCGTCCAACGCCTACCGCTGCGCTGACGGCGTGGTGCTCATTGCAGGCAATGGCGACAGCATTTTCAAGCGTTTAATGCAGGTGATTGCCCGCGATGACCTCGGCAACGATGCCGCCCTGGCCAACAACGCAGGACGCGTCAGTCGTGTGGCAGAACTTGATGCGGCCATCGAAGCCTGGACGCACACCCGCAGCGTGACGGAGGTGCTGCTGGCGCTGGGCGAGGCCAAGGTGCCTGCGGGCCGGGTGTTCACCGCCAAAGACATTGTGGAAGACCCGCATTACCGCGCGCGCGACATGATCCTGAAGCAAACCACCCGCGACGGACATGAGATTGAAGTCCCCGGCATCGTGCCCAAGCTCATGGGCACACCGGGCCAAGTGCGCAGCGCAGCACCCGCTTTAGGCGACGACACCGACGCGGTGCTGGCGGAGCTGGGTTGGAGCGCCCAGGCCATAGCGCAATTACGTGACAAAAAGGTGGTCGCATGAACGCCGTGAATTGGCAAGGACAAGGTCGGCGCATTCACATGCAAGAAGTCGGCACGCGTGATGGTCTGCAGGCCGAGTCGGCCTTTGTGCCCACCGAGCAAAAAATCGAGCTGGTCAACGCCTTGTCTGATGCGGGTCTGGCCAAGATCGAGGTCACTGCTTTCGTCTCCCCCAAGGCGATTCCCGCGCTGCGCGATGCCGAGCAGGTGCTGCGTGAAATACGCCGTGCGCCCGGTGTGGTGTACACCGCTCTCGTGCCCAATGTGCGCGGGGCGGAGCGCGCCGTGGAGTCACGCGCTGATGAGCTCAACCTGGTGATGTCCGCCAGCGAGAGTCACAACCTCTCCAACCTGCGCATGACGCGTGCCCAGTCCTTTGCGGGGCTGGCCGAGGTGGTGCGTGCGGTGCAGGCCACGGGCGTGGCCATCAACGTGTCACTCTCATGCGCTTTTGGTTGCCCGATGGAGGGCGATGTGCCTGTGCCAGACGTGCTGGACTGGTGCCGCCGTTATGTGGATGAGCTGGGCGCGCGCGGCGTGACCCTGTGCGACACCACCGGCATGGCCTACCCCACGCAAGTCGCGCAGCTCACGCAGGCCTTTCGCACCCGCTGGCCAGACACCGAACTCACCCTGCATTTCCACAACACGCGCGGCATGGGGCTGGCCAATGTGCTGGCCGCCATCGATGCGGGTGCAGATCGTTTGGACGCTTCTTTGGGCGGCATTGGCGGTTGCCCCTATGCACCGGGCGCGTCAGGCAATGTGTGTACCGAAGAAGTGGTCCATGCGCTGACCCTCATGGGCTACGACACGGGAGTTGATCTGCCACGGTTATTGGCTGCGGCCAGCCAGTTGCCCGGGCTGATCGGCCACGACGTGCCCAGCCAGATCCTCAAGGCAGGCCGCAGGTTGGACTTGCACCCTTGCCCTGCTGACTTTGCCGACATCGCCGCACGGGCGGCCAGCCGCAGTTGAAGGCCCGCTCAGCCCGTCCAAGGCTGCGCTCTGTACCAAGCGCGGTCTGCCATGCGCAACAGGGGAAAGTCCCCTGGCGTGTCGCCATAGGCGTGAATTTCGGGGGGGGCTTCGTTGGGGAAATTCTCACGTAGCCAAGTTTGCAGCCGAATCACTTTTTGCTCGCCATGGCAATTGGGCGTGGCCATCTCACCGGTGTAATGGCCATCGTGCAGTGTCATTTCGGTACAGAGCAAGGCGTTCACACCCAGCTTGCTTGCCACGGTGCTCAGGTACAGGTCGGGGGATGCGCTGACGATGACGCAGGTGCGGCCCAGGCGCTGGTGCTCTCGCAGTTGGGCCATGGCCCAGGCGTGCCATTGCGTGGGCAAATCATGCGCCACAAAACGCTGAGCTTGCTGCTGCGCTTGGGCTTCGCTCAAGCCCGCCAGACTGACCTTGAGCAATCGAGCCTTGGCCCTGTGGTTGCTCATCAAACGCAGGGCGTAGGCCGCTAACCAGGGGCTGCTCAGCAGCATCGCCCACAGAAATTTCGGCCAACCCAAGCTGCGCACCAAGAACGGCAGCAGTGTGTCGCGTCGTGTGAGCGTGCCGTCAAAATCAAAAACGGCAATCACGGGTCGATTCACCTCGGGCATCGCACTTGGCCGCAATAGCGTTCGCAGAAGGGGCAACCCGTCATGGGCAGCCAAGAGGGGATGTTGTAGTAGCGCTCAAAGATCGTGCCCAGCACGCTTGCGCGGTAGGCCTCAAAATTGAAATTGCGCCCCTCCACGGCGTGGAAGGTCACACCGTTTTGCTGGAAGCTCAGGGCTTGAACCGATTCGAAATAGGGAAGGAAATCCGCCATGTCGGGCACGTCGGACAAGAGGACGCGAATCGTCTTGCCTTGGTAGATGGAGAAGTCCACCAGCATGTCGTCTTGCCGCGCATGAAACTTGCCGGGGCCGAACACCGGCACATAGCTGCGCAAGGTGTAGCCATAGACGGAGGCGGGTGAGTAGCCGTCGGCCATTAACACCACGCCCGGCTGGTTCACCTGCGCCAGTAACTCAGATGTTTTCAAGGCGCGCACGATGCTGAAGTAACGCGGTTTTCCCTCCCATTGGTCGAGCGAGGTCAGAGAAATGCCAATCACAGCCAACACATGCAGCGCGCTGAACAGGGCGATGCCCTGGGCACAGCGCTTTAACAAGTG
>CANCDA010000198.1 GCA_947374705.1 Comamonadaceae bacterium
CTCGGGGTCCGATCTGGCCGCGCTGCTCAAACTCCCCGCCGAGCGCCTGCAAGCCACCTTAGCGGCCTACAACGCAGCAGCCACTGCCGACACAAGCCACTTCGACGCCACTCGCACCGACGGCATCCACACCGCCCCCAGCTACGCACCACCCAAGTCCAACTGGGCACGCCCCATCACGCAGCCGCCCTACCTGGCCTGGCCCTTGATCGGCGCCGTGGCCTACACCTTCGGTGGCATCAAAACCAACGCCAACGCACAAGTGCTAGGTGCGAATGGCCCCCTCCCTGGCCTCTACGCCGCAGGAGAAATCACCGGCCACTTCTACGGCACAGCGCCGAATGCGGTGGCCATGCTGCGCGCCATTGTGTTTGGGCGGGTGGCGGGGCGGCAGGCTGTCTTGATACAGAAAAATGAGGGGTGACAGTCCAAAGGGGACCGTCCATTGAACTGGGCTATAAAATGTACGGTCGTTCGTTTTAAACCCTGTTGGGTATTTGGAGTAGAACGTCACAGTGTCTTGTTCTTTTCTTAATAATTTCAAGTTGGAGACCGTATGAAAAAGCATGTGTTGGCATTCGCCGTTATGGCCCTCACAGTTGGCGCTGCCTTCGCGCAGGCCAACGACACGCTGGCCAAAGTCAAAGCCTCGGGCAGCATCACCATGGGCGTGCGCGACTCTTCAGGCGCGCTGTCCTACACCTTGGGTGAGGGCAAGTACACGGGTTTTCACATCGAGCTGTGCCAGCACATCGTGGCCAATGTTGAAAAAGCCGTAGGCAAAAAACTGGAAGTGAAGTACCAGTCCGTCACCTCGCAAAACCGCATCCCCTTGACGCAAAACGGCACGGTCGATATCGAGTGCGGCTCCACCACCAACAACGCGACACGACAAAAAGATGTGGCCTTTGCCGTGACCACCTTTGTTGAAGAAGTGCGCATGGCGGTCAAAGCCAATTCCGGCATCACCTCGCTGACCCAGCTCAATGGCAAAAACGTGGCCACCACCACCGGCACGACTTCGGTGCAAACCCTGCGCAAAAACGAGCGCGCCAATGGCATTGATTTCAAAGAGGTCTATGGCAAAGACCATGCCGACAGCTTCTTGCTGCTGGAATCGGGCCGCGCAGATGCCTTCGTCATGGATGGCTCCATCCTGGCCGGCAACATCGCCAACGCCAAAAACCCGGCTGATTTCAAAATCGTGGGTGAAGTGCTGTCGGTGGAGCCCATTGCCATCATGCTGCGCAAGGACGACCCGGCCTTCAAGAAGCTCGCGGACGACACGCTCAAAGAGATGATGAAGTCCGGCGAGATCGCCAAGCTCTATGACAAGTGGTTCGTGCAGCCCATCCCACCGAAAAACGTCAAAGTGGGTCTGGCCGTGAGCGAGAGTACCAAGGCCGCTTGGGCCACGCCGAACGACAAGCCGATGGAAGATTACGCTAAGAAGTAATCGTTCACCAAGTACTCACCCATGTCCTGGGACTGGCAGGTTTTTCTCAACGACGACGGCAGCGGGCGCACCTATCTGCAATGGATGATGGACGCCTGGGGCTGGACGCTCACCGTGGCGGGCAGCTCCTGGGTGGTGGCGATGCTCATCGGCGCGGTGATGGGCACGCTGCGCACCTTGCCAGACAGTCCTTGGAGCCACGGGCTGGCCCGTCTGGCTACGGTCTGGGTGGAATTGTTCCGCAACATTCCGTTGCTGGTGCAAGTCTTCCTCTGGTACTTTGTGGTGCCCAAGATGTTCCCGGCCTTCCAGCAAGTGCCCAGCCTGGTGCTGGTGGTGTTTGCTTTGGGTTTTTTCACCTCGGCGCGTATCGCCGAGCAGGTGCGGGCGGGCATTCAGGCCCTGCCCAAAGGCCAGCGTTACGCAGGCATGGCGCTGGGTCTGACGACAGCTCAGACCTATCGCTATGTGATTTTGCCCATGGCGTTTCGCATCATCCTGCCGCCTTTGACCAGCGAGTCCATGAACCTGCTGAAAAACTCCTCGGTGGCGTTTGCCGTGTCGATTGCGGAACTCACCATGTTCGCCATGCAGGCGCAGGAAGAAACCTCGCGCGGGGTGGAGGTGTACTTGGCCGTCACGGCGCTTTACGCGCTGTCGGCCTTTGCGGTGAACCGGGTGTTTGCCTTCATCGAGCGACGCGTGGCGATTCCCGGCTTCATCGTTGCCGGGGCTAGCGGCGGGGGACACTGAATGTTGGGCCTGGATCTCACCTTTCTGGACTGGGACATCATCCGCAAGTTTGTGCTGGGTGGCTTCTGGTTCAGCGTGCAGTTGACGCTGGTGGCAACTCTCGGCGGCATTCTTTTCGGCACGCTGCTCGCACTCATGCGGCTGTCGGGCAAGCCCGTGCTGATGCTGCCCGCCACTTTTTACGTCAACGGCATGCGCTCCGTGCCGCTGGTCATGGTGATCTTGTGGTTTTTCCTGCTCATCCCCTTCATGATCGGCAAACCCATTGGGGCTGAGTTGTCGGCCTTTATCACTTTCATCGCGTTTGAGGCGGCTTATTTCAGCGAGATCATGCGCGCAGGTATCCAGTCCATTCCACGCGGCCAGGTGTTTGCGGGGCAAGCGCTGGGCATGCGCTATGGGCAAAACATGCGTTTGGTGGTGCTGCCGCAGGCCTTTCGCAATATGCTGCCGGTGCTGCTGACGCAGACCATCATTTTGTTTCAGGACACCTCGTTGGTGTACGCCATTGGCGCGTATGACTTGCTCAAGGGCTTCACCAATGCGGGCAAAATTTATGGCCGCCCGGAAGAGGCTTATCTGCTGGCCGCCGTCGTTTATTTTGTGATTTGTTTTGGCTTGTCCACGCTGGTGAAAAAGCTGCAAGCCCGCATCGCCATTGTTCGCTAAGGTTGCCCCATGATTCAAATCAAAAACGTCTCCAAATGGTATGGCCCGGTGCAGGTGCTGAGCGACTGTTCGGTCAGCATTGCCAAGGGCGATGTGGTGGTGGTGTGCGGGCCCTCGGGCTCAGGCAAATCTACGCTTATCAAAACCGTCAACGGTTTGGAGCCGATTCAGGCGGGTCAGATTTTTGTCGATGGCGTCAACCTCTACGCCCCCGGAACCGACCTGCCCAAGCTGCGCGCCCGTGTCGGCATGGTGTTTCAAAGCTTTGAGCTGTTCCCGCATTTATCGGTCACAGAGAACCTGACGCTGGCCCAAATCAAGGTGCTGGGACGCAGCCCGGATGAAGCCAAGACACGCGGCCTCAAGATGCTGGACCGCGTGGGCCTGATGGTGCACAAGGACAAGTTCCCCGGCCAGCTCTCGGGCGGCCAGCAGCAGCGCGTGGCCATTGCCCGCGCCCTGTCCATGGACCCGATGGTGATGCTGTTTGACGAGCCCACTTCCGCGCTGGACCCCGAGATGGTGGGCGAGGTGCTGGACGTGATGGTCAAGCTGGCCACCGAGGGCATGACCATGATGGTAGTCACGCACGAGATGGGCTTTGCACGCAAGGTGGCCAACCGTGTGATCTTCATCGACGTGGGGGGACGTATTTTGGAAGACTGCTCCAAGGACGAGTTCTTTGGTCATCCTGAGAATCGTCAGCCTCGTACCAAAGATTTTCTGGACAAAATTCTGGGTCATTGAGCTTGTGCTTCTTTGCCACGTTTGACGTGCTGTAGTTTTGTAGCTTCGCCGCTCAACGTTGGTGGGCACGGCTGATCAACGGTGGGGCTCGTTCAGATCGGTTGAGGACAGAGCTGGCCCACTTCGTGTGGCTGCGGTCTGTCCCGCAAAGTCTCATGAGCGCTCGCGCAGGACGGTGTGTAGCACGCTGCCATGGCGTCGTAACGACCTGCCGAGTTCGGAAAATTTTGTAGCACGCGCGAATGGCCACTGCGCCCGACCCCACGCATTGACCTGCCTTAGCGAAGGTGTGGGCGTGCGAAGGAAGGGAAGTCAGAACTTCCGAACTACAAACTCCAAACTCCAAACCGCCGAGCGTGGAGTTGTTTCGAACCGAGACTGTTCATTAGGACTCGCTCCCTCCCCTTTCGGGGGAGGGCAGGGGTGGGGGCACGCCGAGAATGGCCACCTTGAATCGCCAGCCCCCATCCCAGCCTTCCCCCAGTGGGGGAAGGAGTTAAGAGAGGCGGGTTCAAACCAAGCCCGCAGGCGTGCCGGGTGGCTGTGGAGGGGCGTAGCGGCCATTCGCGCGTGCTACAAAATTTTCCGCTCCGAAGTAGTGGTTACGCCAACCATCGCCGTGATCTACATGACATCCTGCGCGAGCGTGCCGCGAAGAACAGCCACGGACGCCCGGTGCGCTAGCCTACCAAGCCCGAACCGAACCCTGAATCCTGAATCCTGAACCCGAACCAAGTCTCCGACATCAGCATACGAACAGACAGATCAACTTTTGGGACAATAGCAACATGACCCAACAAGCAAGCAAAGAACTCACCCTCACCCGCCCCGACGACTGGCACCTCCATGTGCGTGACGGCGAGGCGCTCAACACCGTGGTGCCGCACACC
>CANCDA010000199.1 GCA_947374705.1 Comamonadaceae bacterium
CTGCTGGACCGCTACAAGCCCGGCGTCATCGGCGTGCTGAAGAGCGGCCAGCGCTTCACCAACGAATCCAATTCTTACCATGACGTCGGGGCGGCCATGATCCGCGCCTGTGAGGGACAAACGGAAACGGCCATGTGGCTGGTCTGCGACAAGACCACCATCGCCAAATACGGCCTGGGCTATGCCAAACCCGCGCCCATGCCGCTGGGTGGCCTGATCCGCAAGGGCTACCTGGTCGAGGGCAAGACATTGGAAGAGCTGGCGCACAAAGCAGGCATTGCCCCCGCCGCGCTGGCGAAGACGGTGGCCGACTACAACGTCGGCGCAGCGCAGGGCGAAGACCCGGCCTTCGGCCGCGGACGCACTGCCTTTAACCGCTACCTGGCCGACCCGGCAAATCAGCCCAACCCCTGTGTGGCCCCGTTGCTCAAAGCCCCGTTCTACGCACTCAAACTTGTCATGGGCGATCTGGGCACCTTTGACGGCATTCAAACCAGCGTGGTGGGCGAAGTGCTCAAGCGCGACGGCTCAGTGATTGAAAATCTCTACGCGGTGGGCAACGACCGCGCCAGTATCATGGGCGGCAACTACCCTGGCGCAGGCATCACTCACGGGCCGAACATGGCCTTTGGTTTTGTCACCGCCAACCACATCGCAGACAAAGCGGGGACGCGGCCCTGAAACATCGCTCAGGGTTTTCAGCGAGTTCTTCAAGGTTTACCATGCCAAGTCTTTATTTTTATAACAGGAGTCTTTTGTGAACAAACGTTTTGCACTTCAATTGCTAGCTTCTTGCGCGATGCTGGCCGCTGCTTCGGCCAGCTTTAGCCAGGACACCATCAAGATCGCCAACATCGTTGAGCTGTCGGGCGGCGGTGTGACGCCGGGCACCTATTTCCGCGACGGCATCAAGCTGGCGGTGGCGGAGATCAATGCCGCAGGTGGCATTCTGGGCAAGAAGATTGTCGCGACCGACATGGACACCCAGACCAATCCCGGCATCGCCAAAGGCCTGACGCAAAAAGCCATTGACGACGGCGCTTTCGCCATCTTTGGCCCGGTGTACTCCGGCTCCATCCTG
Organism: Comamonadaceae bacterium; assembly: GCA_947374705.1. Lineage (GTDB taxonomy): Bacteria > Pseudomonadota > Gammaproteobacteria > Burkholderiales > Burkholderiaceae_C > CANCDA01. Next base: position 1,082 of record CANCDA010000199.1, read on the forward strand.
GTCAGCATGGCCGAGTCGCGCAAGGCCGAGGTGCCCAACTGGACGGGCGGGGAAGCCGGTGCCATTACCGCCCAAGGCAACCCCTACGTGTTCCGCACCAGCTTTGGCCAATCGATCTCTTTCCCCAAGGTGGCTAAATACATCACCAGCAAGTTCAAGACCGTTGCTGTGGTGTATCAGAACAACGACTTCGGCAAGGGTGGTCGTGACGCTATCGTCAAAAATCTGGAAGGTAGCGCCACCAAAATCGTCGCCGACATCTCGACCGAACCCGGCCAGGTGGACTTCTCCGCCGCCGTGATCCGCGCCAAGCAAAGCAACCCCGATGCGGTGTTTGTTTACGTGACTGAAGAGGAATCGGCCCGCGCCCTGCGGGAGTTTCGCAAACAAGGCTGGAGCAAGCCCATCATCGGCGAGACCACCCTCACCGGCCAAAAAGTGATCGAGTTGGCCGGTGAGGCCGCCAACGGTGCTTTTGCCCACGTGGGTCTGACGGTGGATGCCCCCAGCCCCGAAATGCTGGCTTTCAAGGGCAAGTTCTACCAGGCCTACAAATACATCCCTGACCACAACGGCATCAAAGGCTATATGGGCGTGTACTCGCTCAAAGCCGCGATCGAGAAAGCCGGCAAGCTGGACCGCAAAGCCGTGGCGCAAGCCATGAAGGGCCTGCACATCAGTGCCAAAAAGTACCCCGGCATCATCATGGACGTGACCTTTGACGACAAAGGCGATCTGGACCGCGAAAGCTATCTGGTCGAAGTGAAGAACGGCCGCCAGGTGGTGGTTGAGACTTTGCCCCCACTGGCCAGTGCGGCCAGTGCGGCCCCCAACAAGAAGAAGTAAGTTCGCTCGCCTTGGCGCGGTGCGGCAACGCGCCGGCCAAGGCCTGCCCAGACCTACTTGGAGGTCAATCGCGCCACCGCATCCACCGCGTGCAAATAGCCGTCCCCCCCGAGACCCGCAATCACAGCGGTGGCGACTTTGGACACCAACGAGTGGTGGTACATCGCATCGCGCGCGTGAATGTTGGAGAGGTGCACCTCCAGCTTCGGACCATCAAACATCTTGAGCGCATCGACCAGCGCGACTGAGGTGAAGGAGTAGCCCGCCGGGTTGATGATGAGCCCCACGGCCTGGAGGCGCGCTTGGTGAATGCTTTCAATCAAGTCCCCTTCGAAATTACTCTGGCGAAAGTCGATGCGCAGGCCGTGCGCAGCGGCGCGCGCCTCGCACCGCGTCTGGATAGCGGCCAACGTTTCGCTGCCGTAGATGGCAGGCTCGCGCACGCCCAGCAAGTTGAGGTTGGGGCCGTTGAGGATGAAGATGGTCGATGACAAGGTGGGCTCCTGAGTTGTGAGTTAAACGGCGAGGTGAACGCTTTGACCACTGGCTGCGGCGTCCACCACGGCCAGCAGCGCCTGCATGGTGCGCAGACCGTCCAACGCTGTGCACAGCGGCGATTCTCGGCCTTCGATCACGGCTTTGAAGTGCTGCAACTGGCGGGTGTAGGCGTCACCCTGGTGCACAAAGGATTGCGACTTGGTCATCTCGGCGTACCAACTGCGCTCGCCGGGGTAGTTCCACAGCGCCAGATCCGGCAGCGACAGTGAGCCGTGCGTGCCGCCAATGAAGTGCGACTGCACCTCCTGGCGCGGGTACACGTCTTGCTCGCCCGCGCAAAAGTCCCAGCACCAGGGCGAGGTCACCGTGTCGGACAACATCACCGTGCCCAAAGCGCCGTTGGCAAAGCGCAGCACGACGGCCGTGGTGTCTTCCACTTCAAAGCCGCGCACCGCGTTGCTGCTGATCGCTTGCACGCTGTCGATCTCGCCAATGAAGAAGCGCAGCATGTCGATCTCATGGCTGAGGTTGATGAGGATCGGGCCGCCCCCTTTTTGTTTGCGCCAGGTGGCATCAAAGTAGCCATCAGGCTTGAGGAAGGTGGCCATCACATTGGCGCTGACAAGGCGGCCCAATTGGCCGGACTGCACGATTTCCCGTGCGCGAGTGTTGATCGGGTTGTGGCGGCGGTGGTGACCGACCAACACGGCCACGCCCGTCTTGGCTTGCGCATCCACCAGCTTGCGGGCTTGCGCCGGGGTATCGGCCATCGGTTTTTCTACCAGTACCGGCACGCCGCGTTCCAGGCAATCCAGCGCCATGGGCACGTGCAATGCATTGGGTGTGGCAATGATCGCCCCTTGCAGCGGCACGGCATCCAGCAGGGCGCGGTGGTCGGCAAACCAGCGTATGCCCAAGCCCTCGGCCAGGGCCTTGGCCGCGTCCGACGGGTCGGCAATGGCGGCCAGCGCCAGGTTGCTGCTGCGCTGAATGCGGTCCACATGCGTGCGGCCTATGCCGCCTGCGCCAAACACGGCAAGTTGGGTTTTTTGCATGGTCAAATTGCGGAGGGTTTTAAAGGTGGAATGCTATTCGATGCTTAGGTAAGATGCGCGACATATTTCGGCGTCTGAACCTGAATCGATTTGAAATGAAACAACAGCTCCAAACCTCCTCCTGCCTGCCCCAAGATGCCGAGCGCGCCACGCTGGTGGGGCGCGTCTGGGTCGAGGGCAGCGGGCCAGTGCTGGTGAGCGTGCAGCCTGATGGCGTGTATGACTTGAGTGCGGTGGCCACCACGATGTCCGAGCTGCTGGAGCTGGCTGACCCGGTGGCCGCTGTGCGCCAGCCGCGAGGCCAACGCCTGGGTGATGTCGCCGCCATCCTGAGCAACTCTGACCACACCGAGCGTCGCACCGAGTTGCCGTGGTTTCTCGCGCCCTGCGATCTGCAATGCCTCAAGGCCACAGGCGTGACCTTCGTCAACTCGGTACTGGAGCGCGTGATTGAAGAGCAAGCACGCGGTGATGCCGCCAAAGCCGAGAGCGTGCGCCGTGCCGTGGTGGCCGTGATGGGCGACAACCTGAGCAACATCAAACCCGGCTCGCCCGAGGCGGCAAAGCTCAAAGACGTGCTGCTGGCGCAAGGGGCCTGGTCGCAGTACCTGGAAGTGGCCATTGGCCCGGACGCCGAGGTCTTCACCAAATCCCAAGTCATGGGCGCCGTGGGCGTGGGGGCCGAGGTGGGCATTCACCCGCGCAGCCACTGGAACAACCCCGAACCCGAAATCGTGCTGGCCATCAACAGCCGCGCGCAGGTGGTGGGTGCCACGCTGGGCAACGACGTGAACTTGCGCGACTTTGAAGGCCGCAGCGCCCTGCTGCTGGGCAAGGCCAAGGACAACAATGCCTCCTGCGCCATTGGCCCTTTCATTCGTCTGTTTGACGAGCACTTCAACATGGACGATGTGCGCCGTTGCGATTTGCTGATGCAGGTCAGCGGGGCGGGTGGCTTTGTCATGAATGGCAGCAGTTCCATGAGCCAGATCAGCCGCGACCCGCTGGAACTGGTC
>CANCDA010000200.1 GCA_947374705.1 Comamonadaceae bacterium
AAGGAGTCGGGGGCGACGGTGGATTGAGGGGTTTAAGGCCCAATAAAAATGCCAGTCAGTGTTTAACTGACTGGCATGACGCCTGTGATGAGAGGGCAATTTTTCGACGGGCCGCCCCTAGAAAAATTAGCCCCCTCGGGGGGCAACGCAGTACGCGCAGCGACAAGCGTGGGGGCAATATCAGGCGGCAGCTAACCAATAGCCCGCATTGAACGGGCTGCTCATGCGCAGCGCCAGGGGCGATACGTCGAGCAGTTTGTCCGTGGGCATTTTTTCGCCCGCTTCATCACCTATCGAAATGCCCGAGGTCAAGGAATCGCTGGTGGATCCGCTTGCTTTTGCCTCGTTCGCCCGTTCTGCTTGGCTGGTGGATGCAGAACGGGCTACGGAAAAGAATAGAAGCACCTGAAGGGTATCTTTCTATCCCCCCAGTAGTCGGCGGCGTCGCGGAAGATGTCGAGCAGCTGCTCGCGCGCCTCTTTGTCAAACTTGACGTTGGCCGGGATGTGCTCCAGCACCACGATGAAGCCGGGCTGGGGGCCCGACTTGTGCAGGGGGTCGGTCAGGCAGTCGTACAAGGCATCAAAGTTCTTGCCCACGTTGGCGGGCAGCTTGAACTGCTGAGCCAACAGGTCAAGCACGTCTTGCTTGGTCTGCGCGTTGGCCAAATTGGCGTACAAAAAGTGCTGGCCCAAACCTTGAGCCGCTTCCTGCAAGCCATCGACCCGGAACGCCCGGATCGACTGAACGATATTCGTTCTTACGTTACGAAGTGGTGTTTCCATCCCCGCGCCTCTTTCTTTAAAAATACAAAACTGGTTTACGGCACGATTTTGCGAAAACTCGCGTAGTGATCGGCCGTATAAAAACAAGCGTCGGGCGCTTTGGGCGCACCGCCACACACGATTCGCCGGGTACCGCGGTTGCGCTCACCCGGGGTTGCCACGGTGTACTCGTGGTAGTAGCCACGCTTTTGGGGGGCCAAAATGCGCTCGCGGTTACCAAACACAACACCATCTTTCTCGTAAGGAAACGGCCCGCCCTGATGGATCAGGCGGTAGGTCTCTGCGCCTTGACGCGGCAACTCGGCTACAGACACCGTGCCTACGCCAGAGGCTGCCACCATTTCTTTGGCTTGAACCCCGAAACTGGCAATCAGCAAGCCAATCAAAAAGCTGGTGAGTACTAACTTAATGCGGATGATGCGGGTCATGAGTCAAAGAACTGGACCCCAGCAAAGGGGGGCGTACAAGAAAACGGCGAAGGCGGTAGTTTCGCCGATCTGGCCCAAAAAAGCAAGGGCTTGCCTACGAAATAGGCAAGCCCTTGCGGTTGAGAGTTGTTTCGAAGTGTGCGCTAACTCGTTGGTCTATGCTTATCTGGAAACGTTGGCATCGGCCACCGTCAGCGCCGTCATGTTGACAATACGGCGCACCGTGGTGCTGGCGGTCAAAATATGAACCGGCTTTGCCGCGCCCAGCAACACCGGGCCAACGGCAATGCCGCCGCCCGCTGCGGTTTTGAGCAGGTTGTAAGCGATGTTGGCCGCGTCCAAATTGGGCAGCACCAGCAGATTGGCGCTGCCACCCAGGGTGCTGTCGGGCATTTGGGCGTTGCGGGCCACTTCGTCGAGTGCCACGTCGCCATGCATTTCGCCGTCCACTTCCAGCCAAGGCGCTTTGACGCGCAGCAGAGCCAGGGTGTCACGCATCTTGATGGCGCTGGGCTGGTTGCTGCTGCCGAAGTTGGAGTGGCTCAGCAGGGCGGCTTTGGGATGCAAACCAAAGCGTTTCATTTCCTCGGCAGCCAGGATGGTGATCTCAGCCAATTGCTCGGCAGTGGGGTCGTAGTTGATGTGGGTGTCCACCAGGAAGACCTGACGCTCAGGCAGCAGCAGCGCGTTCATGCAGGCAAACGTGTTGACGCCCGCGCGCTTGCCGATGACTTGGTTGACGTAGGGCAGGTGATGCACGGTGTTGCCCCAGGTGCCGCAAATCAGGCCGTCCACATCACCCTTGTGCAGCAGCATGGCACCAATCAGGGACAGGCGGCGGCGCATTTCGATTTTGGCCAACTGCGTCGTGACGCCCTGGCGCGCGGTCATGCGGTGGTAGGTCTGCCAGAAATCATGGTACCGCGCGTCTTGCTCCACATTGACCACGTCGTAGTCCAGCTCCTCTTTCAGGCGCAGACCAAACTTTTCGATGCGCTGGGCGATGATGGCCGGGCGGCCAATCAGGGTGGGGCGGGCCAAGCCCTCGTCCACCACAATTTGCGCGGCGCGCAGCACGCGCTCTTCTTCACCTTCAGAGTAGGCCACGCGCTTCTTGCTGGCTTTCTTCGCGGCGGTGAAGATGGGCTTCATGATCGTGCCGGAGGCATAAACAAAGCTCTTCAGGCGCTCACGGTAGGCGTCCATGTCGGTGATGGGGCGCAGGGCCACGCCGCTGTCCGCTGCGGCTTGGGCCACGGCGGGGGCGATCTTAAGCATCAAGCGCGGATCGAAGGGCTTGGGGATCAGGTACTCCGGGCCAAAAGCCATGGGCTCGCCAATGTAGGCGGCAGCCACCACTTCGCTTTGCTCGGCCTGAGCCAACTCGGCAATCGCGTGCACAGCGGCAATTTCCATCTCGTCGGTGATGGTGGACGCGCCTGCATCCAGCGCACCGCGGAAGATGTAGGGGAAGCACAAGACGTTGTTGACCTGGTTCGGGTAGTCGGTGCGGCCCGTGGCCATGATGGCGTCGTCGCGCACCAACTTCACATCTTCAGGCGAAATTTCGGGGTTGGGGTTGGCCAGGGCAAAGATGACGGGGCGCGCCGCCATGGTCTTGACCATCTCGGGTTTGAGCACGCCACCGGCGGACAGGCCCAGGAAGATGTCAGCACCCACAATCACTTCGGCCAGGGTGCGGGCCGATGTTTTTTGCGCAAACTGGATCTTGTCCTCGTCCATCAACTCGGTGCGGCCTTCATAAACCACACCGGCCAAGTCGGTCACAAAAATGTTTTCGCGCGGCAGACCGAGCTTGAGCATCAAGCCCAAGCAGGCCAGTGCGGCGGCACCCGCACCGGAGGTCACCAACTTCACGTCCTTGATGTTTTTGCCAGCGATTTTGATGCCGTTGAGCAGGCCCGCGCCCACGGTGATGGCCGTGCCGTGCTGGTCGTCGTGGAAGACGGGGATGTTCATGCGCTCGCGCAGCTTGCGCTCGACATAAAAGCAGTCCGGCGCTTTGATGTCTTCCAGGTTGATGCCGCCAAAGGTCGGCTCCAGCGCGGCGATGATGTCCACCAGCTTGTCCAGATCGTGCTTCTCGTTGATCTCCAAGTCAAACACGTCAATGCCAGCAAACTTCTTGAACAGCACGCCCTTGCCCTCCATCACGGGCTTGGCCGCCAAGGGGCCAATGTCGCCCAAGCCCAGCACAGCCGTGCCGTTGGTGATGACGGCCACCAGGTTGCCCCGGCTGGTGTACTTGTAGGCATTGTTCGGGTCGGCGGCAATCTCCAGGCAGGGCGCGGCCACACCGGGTGTGTAAGCCAAGGCCAAATCGTGCTGATTGGTCAGTTGCTTGGTGGCCGCAATGGCGATTTTGCCGGGCGTGGGGAACTCGTGGTATTCGAGTGCGGCACGGCGCAATTCGGCGCGTTTTTCTTCTGTGTTGAACGAGGCATTTGACGGCATAAGGGAGTCTCCAGTGCAGAGTTTTGCTTGGATAGTTAAGTGCCCAAGCTTATTACCAAAGCAGAACCAAAATGGGCCGACACGGCCGTTTTGTCAGTTTTTGTAAGGGAGTCGATTGTAGGGGTTGGCATCCGCCTGCCTTGGCCGACGACAGTGCGCAAGCGTCAAAGCTGTTTGAACCGGGCGGGTGATCTCGCATCAGCACCCTCACCCCCGCATCAGCGCCTCAATTTCGTCCACCGTCACCGGCACGCCGCGCGAGATCAACTCGCAGCCCTTGAACTTGGGGTCATCGGTCACTATGGCGTCGTCTTCAATGCGGATGCCGATGTTGTGGAACTGCTCGGGTACGCCTTCAGCGGGGCGCACGTACAGCCCCGGCTCGATGGTCAGCGCCATGCCGGCTCGCAAGATGCGGCTGGGGCGGTCTTTGATGGTCTCGCCGCTGAGCGGGTCTTTGCGCTCGCTCACACGCCCCACCTCGCTGGGCTCCACATAGCTGCCGCAGTCGTGCACGTCCATGCCGATCCAGTGGCTGGTGCGGTGCATGTAAAACTGAAAGTAACTGCGGTTAGCGATCACGTCTTGCACCAAACCGACCTTGTTTTTATTCAGCAGACCCACGTCCAACATGCCTTGGGCCAGCACCTTGACGCTGGCCTCGTGCGGGTCGGTGAAGCGTGCACCAGGGCGGGTCGCGGCCACCGCGGCTTCTTGCGAGGCCAACACCAGCTCGTACAGCGTGCGCTGCGGGCCGGTGAACTTGCCATTGGCGGGGAA
>CANCDA010000201.1 GCA_947374705.1 Comamonadaceae bacterium
ATCTACATGGGCACGCTGGGCAAAGCGGCTGGCGTGTCTGGGGCGTTTGTGGCCGCGCATGCCACCGTCATTGAATGGCTGGTGCAGCGCGCCCGCCCCTACATCTACACCACGGCCAGCCCGCCCGCACTGGCCCATGCGCTGCTCACCAGCATCGATTTGTTGGCCGGTGAAGAGGGACGCGTGAGGCGCGCGCACTTGGCAGAGCTGCGTTTGCAATTAACGGACTTGGCGGTTCAACCCGGCTGGCAGCGCATGGACTCCGTCACACCCATTCAGCCCTTGCTGATTGGCAGCAACGAAGACGTGTTGAAGCTGGCCGATGCTTTGTGGGCGCAAGGCCTGTGGGTATCGGCCATTCGTGCGCCCACCGTGCCTGCGGGCACAGCGCGCTTGCGCATCACCTTATCGGCCTCACACAGCTTGGCCGATGTGTCGCAATTGAAGGCAGTCTTAGCGCAGGCGACGTGATGACTCCACACTCACATTCACGTCCGTTTTCTTGCTTTGTCACCGGCACCGACACCGAGATCGGCAAGACCTTCGTATCCTGCGCCTTGTTGCACGCCTTTGCGCAAAACGGTGCGCGCGTGGTGGGCATGAAGCCGGTGGCGGCTGGCGCGGCGTGGCGTGAGGGCGCCTGGCGCAATGAGGACGTGGATGCGCTGGCAGCAGCGTCTTCTGAGAAGTTGCCACAAAGTTTGACCGCGCCCTATGTGCTGCGCACACCGGCCGCGCCGCACATCGCCGCCGCGCTGGATGACGTGCACATCAACCCCGCGCACATCCTGCGCTGCTACCAGCAACTGCGAGATCAGTCGGATGCCGTGGTGGTCGAAGGTGTGGGCGGCTTTTGTGTGCCGCTGACGGATGATTTCGACACGGCCGACCTAGCGCAGCAACTCGCCTTGCCGGTCATCTTGGTCGTGGGCCTGCGCCTGGGCTGCATCAGCCAATCGCTGCTCACCGCGCAGGCCATCGCCGCGCGCGGGCTATTGCTGGCGGGCTGGGTGGCCAACACCGTCGATACGGATATGGCCTACGTACAAGACAACATTCAGGCCTTGGCAAGCAGGTTGCCCGCGCCCTTACTCGGACACCTCCCTCGTTTCCCCCAACTCTCAGCAGCCTTGGCTGCGGCGTGTCTTGATTTCTCAAAGGTGACCCATGTTTAACAAAATCCTCATTGCCAACCGAGGTGAAATCGCCTGCCGCGTGGCCGCCACCTGCGCACGATTAGCCATCAAAACAGTCGCGGTTTATTCGGATGTCGATGCCCGGGCCCAACACGTCAGCGCCTGTGACGAGGCTGTGCATATCGGCGGTAACACACCAGCCGAAAGCTATCTGAACGGGCAACGCATCATTGAAGCGGCCCTGGCTACCGGCGCGCAGGCCATTCACCCCGGCTACGGTTTTTTGAGTGAGAACGCTGGCTTTGCCCAAGCCTGTGCCGATGCCGGTCTGGTGTTCATCGGCCCCTCGCCGGTCAGCATCGAGGCCATGGGTTTGAAGGCCGAGTCCAAGCGGCTCATGGGGGCCGCCGGTGTGCCGCTGGTGCCGGGCTACCACGGCAGTGACCAAGACCCGGCGCTGCTCCAGCGCGAGGCTGACGCCATAGGCTACCCGGTGCTGATCAAGGCCAGCGCGGGCGGCGGCGGGCGCGGCTTGCGTGTGGTCAATCATGCGGATGAATTCGAGGCAGCATTGACCTCTTGCCAACGCGAGGCCATCCACAGCTTTGGCAGCGATGCGGTGCTGATCGAGAAGTACGTGCAACGCCCGCGCCACATCGAGGTGCAGGTGTTTGGCGACACCCACGGCAACTATGTGCACCTGTTCGAGCGCGATTGCTCGGTGCAGCGCCGGCACCAAAAAGTGCTGGAGGAAGCGCCAGCACCGGGGATGACTGACGCCCTTCGCACTGAAATGGGTGCGGCTGCTGTGGCGGCTGCACGTGCGGTCAACTATGTGGGTGCGGGAACGGTGGAGTTCATCGTGGAGCAAAAGCCCGATGGCAGCATGAATTTCTTTTTTATGGAGATGAACACGCGGCTACAAGTCGAACACCCGGTGACCGAGGCGATCACCGGGCAAGACTTGGTGGCGTGGCAATTGCGCGTCGCCGCTGGTGAAAAATTACCCTTGCAACAAGACCAGTTGCACATCACCGGCCACGCGATTGAAGCGCGCCTGTGCGCCGAGAACCCGGACCATGATTTCTTGCCCTCCACCGGCACGCTACAGATGCTACGTTGGCCCGAAGGCGTGACGTTTGCACGGGGTGCGGTGCGGGTCGATTCGGGCGTGCGAGAGGGCGATGTGATATCGCCCTATTACGACTCGATGCTGGCCAAGCTGATCGTGCACGGCGCGAACCGTGTCGAGGCGTTGGCCCGGCTGGACCGTGCCTTGGCGCAAACGCAAATCGTGGGCCTGCACAGCAATGTGCAGTTCTTGCGCCATGTGTTGCAAAGCCCCTCGTTTGCGCAGGCTGAGTTGGACACCGCGTTGATTGCCCGCGAACAAAATCGTCTGCTGAATCAAGAGAAACTGGGCTTGCCACTGACCGCTGCCGCGCACATCGCCAGCACCTTGGTGGCCGAGCGGGCGCTGCAAAATCCCGACCCCTTTAGCCGCCGCGACGGCTGGCGCGCTTATGGTGCGGCCACGCGACGTTTTGATTTGGAGTTTCATGGTAAGCCGGTGCGGGCAGACCTGCGCTATGGACGGGACGACGCCCTGCATTTGAGCCTGCGTATGGATGGTGCTGCGGCTGATGTGGACGCCAAAACCCGTGTCGCAATAACAGTGGAAAACCTGCAAGGCGCATTGCAGTTCAGCGCCACGGCGCAAGGCTTGGTGATTGAGTTTGCAGGCCAAACTTGCACCGCAGTCTGTCATTCAGTTTCACATGAAAAAGGCCTTGAAACCCATATATTTACCGCGCAAGCCGCTAGCAAAATAATAGCGATTGATGTCTTCTCGCACGCCGGTGATGCGCCCACGCAAGGTGGCCGCCTGAGTGCGCCTATGCCCGGCAAGGTTGTGTCCTTTGCCGTACAGGCGGGGGACGTGGTCAAGATCGGTCAGGTGCTGGCCATCATGGAGGCCATGAAGATGGAGCACACCATTGCCGCGCCTGCCGACGGGGTGGTGGCCGAGTTGCTGTATGCGCCCGGGGATCAGGTGGCCGAGGGGGCTGCACTGCTGAGGTTGGAGTCCACCCAGGCCGTTCCTGCGTAGTTCACCATGCGCATCAGCTTTTCTTACGCCGACACCAAGCCCGAGCCCTGGCTGGCGGGTTTGCGCGCGGCCTTGCCACAGGCCCAGGTGGAGGTCTGGTCGCCGGGGGCTGCGCCAGCCGACTACGGCGTCGTCTGGGCACCGCCGCAGCAGTTCTTGGACGAGCAACCCCATATCCGCGCTCTCTTTAATATCGGCGCGGGGGTGGATGCTTTGTTGCGATTGAAAGTGCCAGCGCAAACCCTGGTGGTGCGGCTGGACGACGCGGGCATGTCGGCGCAGATGGCAGAGTTTGTATGTCACGCCGTGATTCGCCATTTCCGCGAACTGGACCAGTACGAGACGAGCATGAGCCAGGGGCAATGGGCGTTTCGCAAGCCGCGTCTGCGCTCGGCGTATCCGGTTGGCATCATGGGCCTGGGCGTGCTGGGGCAACGCGTGGCGCAAGCGGTGGCGCAGTTTGATTTTCCGGTGCTGGGCTGGAGCCGTTCACCCAAAGCCATTGAAGGCGTGCGCTGCTTTGCGGGCGAGGCGCAATTGCCCGCGTTTTTGGCGGCCAGCAAGGTGCTGGTGTGTCTGCTGCCTTTGACCGATGAAACGCGCAACATTTTGCGGCACGAGACGCTGGCGCAACTCCAGCCCGGCGGCTACGTTATCAACGTAGCGCGCGGCGCCCATCTGGTGGACGAGGACTTGATCGCCCTGCTCGACAGCGGTCATCTGGCGGGTGCCGCGTTGGACGTGTTTCGGCAGGAGCCCTTGCCTACGCAGCACGCATTCTGGAAACATCCGAAAATCACCCTCACGCCGCACACCTCGGCACGCACCCTGCGCGATGAAAGCATTGCCCAGATGGCCGCCAAGATCATGGCGCTGGAGCGTGGTGAGCTGATCGCCGGTGTGGTGAGTCGCGACAAGGGATACTGATAGGAATTCAAAATGACCCTGCCCCAACACGTCAAACTCGTCGATGTCGGCCCGCGTGACGGCCTGCAAAATGAAAAAGAAACCGTGCCCGCCGCCATCAAGGTGGAGCTGGTGCACCGGCTGCAAGACGCTGGCCTTAAAGAGATCGAAGTCACCAGCTTCGTCAGCCCCAAGTGGGTGCCGCAGATGGCGGACAACGCTCAAGTGATGGCGGGCATTCATCGCCAGCCCGGCGTGCGT
>CANCDA010000202.1 GCA_947374705.1 Comamonadaceae bacterium
GCCCTGCAAGCGATGCAGCCAGCGGTGCCCGCCAAGCCAGCAAAGTGGTCGCCATGCTGATGCAGTTCGCCGAAAAAAACCCCGGCATGACGCGCGTGATGGTGGGTGACGCGCTGGTGTTCGAGAACGAGCGCTTGCAACAGCGCATGAACCAGTTTTTTGACAAAGTCGAATCCACCTTAAAGCAGTGTCTGCGTGATGGGGCTCAAGCTGCTACCACGACTTCAGCCACACCCAGTGTGGATGCGCAAGTGCGCGCCTCGGTGTTGACGGCCTTTGTCGCGGGGCGCCTGCAGCGCTTTGCCCGCTCGGGCTTTCGGCGTCTGCCCTCGGAGCATCTGGAAGCCAGCTTGGCATTGATACTTTAAAAAACCATGAACCAACTCGATCTTCAAGGCCGTCACGCCGTCATCACCGGGGGCGGTGCGGGTCTGGGCTTAGCCATTGCCAAACGCATGCTGGCCAGCGGGGCCACGGTGACGCTATGGGATAGAGACGCTGCGGCGCTGGCCCTTGCCGCGCGTGAACTGGGCGCAGGGGCTGACACCGTACAGGTCAGTGTGGATGCGCTAGACAGTGTGACGGCCGCAGTGCAGCAAACCCTGAGCCGACACGCCGCTGTCGATGCCCTGATCAACTGTGCAGGCATCACCGGCCCCAACACCAAGTTGTGGGATTACCCGGCGGATGACTGGGCACGCGTGATGCAGGTCAACCTCAACGGTCTGTTTTACTGCTGCCGCGAGTTGGTGCCCCACATGCGTGCGCGCAATTACGGGCGCATCGTCAACCTGGCATCGGTCGCGGGCAAAGACGGCAACCCCAACGCCAGTGCCTACAGCGCCAGCAAGGCGGGTGTGATCGCGCTAACCAAATCGCTGGGCAAGGAGCTGGCCGATACCGGTGTGCGCGTGAACTGCGTGACCCCGGCCGCCGTCAAGACCGCCATGTTCGACCAGATGACGCCCGAGCACATCCAGTTCATGCTCTCCAAAATCCCCATGGGCCGCTTTGGCGAGCCCGACGAAGTGGCGGCCATGGTGAGCTGGCTGTGCACCGAAGAGTGTTCGTTTTCAACGGGGGCCGTGTTCGATTTATCGGGCGGGCGCTCCACTTACTAAAGGACAAACTATGAAACTGGTTCGATATGGCAACCCTGGCAAAGAAAAACCCGGTCTGATTGACGCCGAAGGCAAGCTGCGCGACCTGAGCACCGTGGTCAAAGACATTGGCCCCGATCAACTCAGCGATGCGGGCCTGGCCAAACTGCTCAAACTCAAGACCGACAAACTGCCGCTGGTGCGCGGCAAGCCCCGCATGGGCTGCCCGGTCAACGGTGTGGGCAAGTTCATCGCCATCGGCTTGAACTATTCCGACCATGCAGCCGAGTCCGGCATGCCCATTCCCAAAGAGCCCATCGTTTTCACCAAAGCCATCAGCTGTATTCAGGGGCCGGACGACAACGTCATGCTGCCCAAGGGCTCCGTCAAGGGCGACTGGGAGGTCGAGTTGGCGGTGGTCATTGGCACCAAAGCTCGTTACGTCTCTCAAAAAGACGCCCTCAATTTTGTGGCGGGCTATTGCGTGTCTAACGACGTGAGTGAGCGCGAATTCCAACTGGAGCGTGGTTCGCAGTGGGACAAGGGCAAGGGCTGCGACACCTTCGGCCCTCTGGGCCCTTGGCTGGTGACGCGCGATGAGATCACCAACCCACAAAAGCTCGCCATGTGGCTGGACTTGAATGGTCAGCGCATGCAGACCGGCAACACCAAAACCATGATCTTCAGCGTGGCCAAGATCGTGAGCCATCTGAGTCAGTTCATGACCCTGATGCCGGGCGACGTGGTGATCACCGGCACGCCACCGGGCGTGGGCCTGGGTCACAAGCCACCGCTCTACCTCAAGAAGGGTGATGTGATGACGTTGGGCATCGAAGGCCTGGGTGAGCAGCGCCAATTGGTTGTGCCCTTCAAGCTGTAAGCTAAAAAAGATGAGAGAGGACTTGTGCCTCTCCATTTTTTAATACAAAATAGCACGGTCGTTCTTTTTAATGAAAAAATAACACCCCATGTCGGTACACCCACTGAGCATCAAGAAAATTCAAACTGCGAGACGCGCAGTGCCCGAAGGCCGCGTCCTGCAAAAAGGACAGCAGACCAAGTCGGCCATTGTGGATGCCGCACTTGGTCTGGCCACGCAAATCGGGCTGGAAGGCTTGAGCATCGGCGTTTTGGCAGAAGTCATGCGCATGAGCAAATCGGGCGTGTTTGCGCATTTCGGCTCACGTGAGGAGTTGCAAATTTCCGTGGTGCGTGAGTACTTCCAGCGCTTTGAACAAGAAATTTTTTACCCCGCTCTGCAAGCGCCCCGAGGTTTGGCGCGCATTCGTGCCTTGTTCTCTCACTGGATGAAACGCGTCGCCATTGAGATTCAGTCGGGTTGCATTTTCATCAGCGGCGCAGTGGAGTTTGACGACCGCCCAGGTCCAGTGCGTGATGCCCTGGTAAGTGCCCTCAACACCTGGCTAACCGCCGTGCGCCGCGCAGTGTCGCAGGCCAAAGAAACGGGCGAGCTACCCGCTGATGCCGATGAGCATCAGATCGTTTTTGAAATCCATGGCCTCATCTTGGCGATTCATTTCGAAGCCCGTTTCCTCAAAACCCCAGGCGCTGTGGAACGAGCGCAGCTCGGGTTTGATCACATGTTGTCCCGTTACGTGATTCCCGTGCCGTCCATTTCCAAAGCCGTCACAGCCCCCAAATCCAGTCAAGCCCGCAAGTCCGTCAAAAATACCAAGGAGTAAGTCATGCCCATCTACACCCCACCCCTGCGCGACATGCAGTTCGTCATGCACGAAGTGCTCAAAGTCAGCGAAGAACTCAAGGCACTGCCCAAACACGCCGATATCGACATCGACACCATCAACGCCGTGCTGGAAGAGGGCGGCAAGTTCGCCACAGAGGTGACCTTGCCGCTCAACATCAGTGGCGATACCGAGGGTTGCAAACTAGACCCAAGCACGCACGAAGTCACCGCCCCCAAGGGCTTCAAAGAGGCCTACGCGCAGTATGTGCAAGGCGGTTGGGCCGCGTTAAGTTGTGATCCCGCTTACGGCGGTCAAGGCTTACCCTTTGTGGTGAACCAGTGCTTTTACGAAATGATGAACTCGGCCAACCAAGCCTGGACCATGTACCCCGGCCTGTCGCACGGCGCTTATGAGTGCCTGCATGCGCACGGTACAGACGCGCAAAAATCGACCTACCTGCCCAAGATGGTGAGCGGCGAATGGACGGGTTCCATGTGCCTGACCGAACCGCATTGCGGCACCGACCTGGGCCTGCTGCGCACCAAAGCCGCACCGCAGGCTGACGGCAGCTACAAACTCAGCGGAAGCAAAATTTTCATCAGCGCGGGTGAACACGACCTGGCCTCCAACATCGTGCATCTGGTGCTGGCGCGCCTGCCCGATGCGCCCCCCGGCAACAAGGGCATCAGCCTGTTTGTTGTCCCGAAATTCAACGTCAATGCGGATGGCTCATTGGGCAGCCGCAACGGCATTTACTGTGCGGGCCTGGAACACAAGATGGGCATCCACGCCAACTCCACTTGCCAAATGGTGCTGGAAGAAGCTGTGGGTACGTTGGTGGGACAGCCCAACAAGGGCTTATCTGCCATGTTCGTGATGATGAATGCTGCACGCTTGGGGGTGGGCAACCAGTCGCTCGGTCTGACCGAAGTGGCCTACCAAAACGCGCTGGCGTATGCCAAAGACCGCTTGCAGATGCGCTCGCTCTCGGGCGTCAAGGCCAAAGACCGCGAAGCCGATCCCATCATCGTGCACCCCGATGTGCGCAAGATGCTGCTCACCGCCAAAGCCTATGCCGAAGGCGGCCGCGCACTGGCCTGTTACTGCACGCTGTTGCTGGACAAGGAGTTGAACCACCCTGACGACAAAGTGCGCAGTGACAGCGCCGAAATGTTGGCGCTTCTGACCCCCATCGTCAAAGCGTTTTTAACCGACAACGGTTACCAAGCCACCACGATGTGCCAGCAGGTGTTTGGCGGCCACGGCTACATCAAGGAGTGGGGCATGGAACAGCATGTGCGCGATGCCCGCATCAACATGATTTACGAAGGCACCAACACCATCCAGTCGCTCGACCTGTTGGGTCGTAAAGTGCTGGGCAATGGGGGCGCTACGCTCAAGAAATTTGGCAAACTCATCGCGGCGTTGGTGGAAGAAGAAGGTGTGAACGAGAAGATGGCCGAGTTCATTGGCCCACTGGCAACGCTGGGTGAGCAGATGAGCAAGTTCACCACCGAGATCGGCTTCAAAGGCATGCAAAACCCGGACGAAGTGGGCGCAGCGGCGGTGGACTATTTGCGCGTGGCAGGTCACTTGGTGTTTTC
>CANCDA010000203.1 GCA_947374705.1 Comamonadaceae bacterium
GCGCTGCTGCTGGCTGCACGTGCTTTGGGCGTGCAGGGTGTAGCCGCACCCAGCGCGAATCAGTTTGGCCGCGTCAGCCCGACCATGGCGGGCCATGTGCAGGGCGAGTTCGGTGATGCCTTGCTCATCCTGGACGGCGGTGCGTGCGAGGTCGGCATCGAATCCACCCTGATCGACTGCACCCGGGGCGCGCCCGTGCTGCTGCGTCCGGGCAGCATCAGCCGCGCGCAGGTACAGCAGGTGTGCAGCATCCATCTGCTATCGAAAGAAGAGCTGCTCACGCTGGATGCGCCTGCCCCCCGGGCCTCTGGCATGCTGGAGTCCCACTACGCCCCCAAGGCCAAAGTGCGTTTGATGGACGCAGCGGCTTTGCAGGCGGCACTCGATTTGCTCGGCAACAGCCTGCCCGCCAGTGGGCGTCAGACCACCGGCCCCACCATCGCCACCTACGTCCGCGCTGTGCTGCGCACGCCCTCACCCCAAGTGCTGCGCCGCCGCATGCCCGATGACGCCGCCGCCACTGCACAGCAGCTCTTCGCCGTGCTGCGTGAGTTCGACGCGCAAGGTGTCAAACTCATCTGGATCGAAACCCCACCCGACACCCCTGAGTGGGAAGGTGTGCGGGATCGCTTGCAGCGCGCTGCGGCTTAAGCCACAGCCTAAGCCGCCCCCCAAGAGGCAGGGAATTCCCTAGCGAGGCCGGTAGTGTTCGGGCGCTAGCATTCGGGACGCTTTGGAAAAGCACAAAATCACGCACTTCACTGTTTCACCCCCACGGATTTCGACATGCAAACTGCCCAACAACTCATCAACGGCCAATGGCTGGACGCCATCAACGGCCAGACCCGCATCGGCGAGGCCATCAACCCGGCCACGGGCGAGGTCGCGGCCCACTTTGCCGATGGCGGCGCGGTCGAAGCACAAGCCGCTGTGGCGGCTGCGCTGAATGCCTTTGAGACGACAAATTGGAAGCGCAGCCCACGCGTGCGCGCCGAAGTTTTACTAGACTTTGCGACCCGCCTTGAGGCCCGAAAAGAAGACATCGCCGACTGGCTGGTCACGCTCAACGGCAAGCTGCGGCGCGAGGCGCTGGGCGAGATTGGCGCGGGCATTTCTGAGCTGCGCTACTACGCCGGTTTGGCGCGCAATCTGTTTGGCCGTGTGCTGGAGGTGGAGCCGGGTTGCTATTCGTCGCTGGACCGCGAAGCCGCCGGCGTGTGCGCCATCATCCTGCCGTGGAATGCGCCGGTCACGCTGCTGGTGCGCTCGCTAGCGCCCGCACTGGCCGCCGGTTGCACCGTGGTCATCAAGCCTGCGCACCAAACGGCGCTGGTCAACAACATGGTGTTGGAATGCATTAGCGGTGATGCCCGCGTGCCCGCCGGTGTCATCAACTCGGTCATTGAAACCGGTAACGAGGTGTCGCGCTTTTTGTGCGAGTCGCCTGATGTGGATGTGGTTAGCTTCACCGGTTCATCCGCCGTGGGCAAGTTGATTGCGCACAGCACGGCCCCCACCTTGAAGCGCCTGTCGCTGGAGCTGGGTGGCAAAGCGCCCGCCATTGTGTTTGGCGACGCCGACATGGACAAAACCATCGCCGGTGTGTTGGCCGGTGGCATGGTGATGGCGGGCCAGCAGTGCACGGCCGTCACGCGCGTGCTGGTGGAAGACGCGGCCTACGACAATTTTGCGATGCGGCTGACGCAGGCTTTGCAGGCCGTCAAAGTTGGCCCGGGTAACGATCCGGCGTCGCAGATGGGCTGCTTGATTGACATGCGTAACCGCGATCGCATCGACGGGCTGATGGACACGGCCGAGGCCACACAAAAAGTGCTGCTGCGCGGGCGCGTGGGCGGCGGTGCGCTGGCACGCGGGGCCTTCATCTCCCCCAGCTTGGTCGAGGTGCAAGACTTGGCCTCCGACTTCATCCAGAAAGAGCTGTTCGGCCCACTGCTGGTGATCGAGCGCTTCCACAAAGAGGATGAAGTGGTGATGCGCGCCAACGCCACCCGCTTTGGTCTGGCCGCCAGTGTGTGGAGCACGGATGCGAAGAAGATTCGCCGCATCGCCGCCCAGTTGCGCAGCGGCACGGTCTGGTCCAACAGCCACAACCGCTTGTTTGCCGAGGCCGAGACCGGTGGTTTCCGGGACAGCGGTTATGGTCGCCTGCACGGGGCCGAGGGGCTGAACGACTTCTTGCAGACCAAGCACTTTTATTTTGAGACGAATGTATGACCAACCAATTCCCGTTCTCCCTGAGCTTGTCGAAGGGCTTCGACTGGCTCAGCCCGAACGGTAAGGTGTTATGAGTAACGAAAACAACATGATCCACAGCAGCGCCCACCATGTGCTTGCTGGCCTGACCGAGCTGGGGCTGGACTATGTCTTCTCCAACTTCGGCACCGACCACGTTTCCATTATTGAAGAGTTGGCGCGCTGGGACAAAGAGGGCCGCCTGCACCCCACGGTGCTGTTGTGCCCGCACGAGAACGTCGCCATCCATATGGCGGCGGGTTACGCCTTCATGACCGGGCGCGGCCAGGCCGTGATGGTGCATGTGGACGCAGGCACCGCCAACGCGGCCATGGGCATGCACAACATGTTTCGCACCCGCCTGCCCGTCATGCTGATGGCGGGCAAGTCGCCCTTCACCCTGCGTGGCGAGCTGCCCGGTTCGCGCGACAACTACGTGCACTTTGTGCAAGACCCGTTTGATATCGCCAGCCTGGTGCGCCCCTACGTGAAGTGGGACTACTCGCTGCCCAGCGGCGTGATTGCCAAAGAGGTGCTGCGGCGCGGCCACGCAGTCATGCAAAGCGACCCGCCAGGGCCGGTGTATTTGACGCTGCCGCGCGAGGTGCTGGCCGAAGAAGTGGCCGACACGCAAGTGCGCGCCTTCAGCGCCGAGCGCTATGGCCCCGTGCTGGCCGGTGGCATTGACGCGGCGCGCGCGCAGGCGATTGCCGATCAGTTGATGAGCGCCGAACAACCGATTGCTGTGACCTCTTACCTTGGGCGCAAAGCCGAGGCGGTGGCCGCACTTGAAGACCTGGCCCTGCTGTGCGGCCTGCGCGTCTATGAGTTCAGCCCCAGCTACCTCAATATCTCGCGCAGCTCGCCCTGCTTTGCGGGCTTCGATGTCGGCCCGGCCTTGGCCGGTGCGGACTTGGGGCTGCTGCTGGACGTGGACGTGCCCTGGCTGCCGAAGTTCGCGCAGGCGAACCCGGCCACGCGCTGGACCCACATTGACGTGGACACGATCAAAAAAGACTTTCCGATGTGGGGCTTTGCCACCGATCTGCGGGTACAGGCCGATTGCGCCGAGGTGCTGCGCCAAGTCGCGGCGCTGGTGCGCGCACAAGCCGATGAGGGCTTTCACACCAAGGTGGCACAACGGATCCAGGGCTGGAGCGTCGCCAATCAAGAGCGTCAAAGCGCCGTTGCCAAGGCGGCAGACAACCGCGGTCAACCCGGTGCCATTTCACCCGCCTATCTATGCGCAGCACTGGGTGCGGCCATTGCCCCGCAAGACATCGTGGTCAACGAAGCAATCCGCAACACCTTCGCGGTGCTCAACCAGATTCCGCGCACCCTGCCGCTCACGCTGATGGGCTGCGCCGGGGGCGGCCTGGGCTACAGCGGCGGCATGGCGCTGGGGGCCAAACTGGCCAAGCCCGCGGTGCGGGTGATCCAGATCGTGGGCGACGGCGGTTTTCATTTCTCCACGCCCAGCTCGGTCTATGCGACGGCGCAGACTTACCAACTGCCGATCTTCACCGTGGTGCTGGACAACGGCGGCTGGCAGGCCGTCAAAGAGGCGGTGCTGCGCGTCTACCCCGACGGCGAAGCTAAAACAGCCGATGAATTTCAGGCGCGCTTGCAAGGCGAGCAACGCCACTTCGAACAAGTCGGCCAGGCCTTTGGTGCTTATGGCGAATGCGTGAGCGACCCGGCCCACGTGCCCGCTGCCATTGCGCGCTGCTTGGCTGCGGTGGACGCGGGTCAAGCCGCTGTGTTGAATGTGCAGATTGGATTGCAGTAAAGAAGCCCCCACCCCAACCCTCCCCCAGCGGGGGAGGGAGTTAGAAAGCCCTCGTTTTACGCAAGGAACCCCATGCTCATCCCTCAAAGACTACGCCTTGTTGCTGCCGCGCTGACCTGCGCCGCGCTACTCAACCCCAGCGCTCAGGCGCAAGACTACCCCAGCAAACCCATCTCCCTCGTGGTCGGCTACTCGGCGGGTGGCGGTGTTGATCAAATGGCGCGCATCCTGGCGGACAAGCTGCCCGCCGGACTGGGTCAGCCGGTGGTGGTGGAAAACAAGCCGGGCGTGGCCTCCATCATTGGCGCGTCTTACGTGGCCAAGGCCAAGCCGGATGGCTACACCCTCATCATGGGTGT
>CANCDA010000204.1 GCA_947374705.1 Comamonadaceae bacterium
ATGTAGTTTTGGTACGCAGGCAAGGCCACGGCGGCCAAAATACCGATGATTGCCACCACGATCATCAATTCGATCAAGGTGAAACCCTTTTGCATAGAACGCTTCATAAATAGCTCCTGGTTAAAAAATTAAGAAAACAGAAAGTCTGCGGGAATCTCTGTTAGCAGCTTCCATGCCAGGTTGATATGGGCTTGATTTTAGGGTTCTTGCCAAACTTCAAGGGGAGGTTTCAAGGGGGTAGGCTGCAAAAACAGCTCATTTCACCGTCACTTCTGTCACTTGCCGCTATTGGTGTGACATTTTTGTCAGTGTTGCATGACCGGTTTTGTCAACTTCATCGCTGGTGAACGACGAGTGACACTCCGCCGCAAACCGCAGCGCCTGACCCCCACCTGCTGCGCCGTCGTGCCCGGTTTGTACAGCGCCGAGCCGATGCCGAAGCCGCTGGCCCCTGCGCTGCGGTAGGCTGCCATGTTGTCGGGTGTGATGCCGCCCACGGGCAACAAGCGCGTGGGGGTGGGCAACACGGCGCGCAGGGCTTTGACGGCTTGCGGGGTGATCAGCTCTGCCGGGAATAACTTGAGCCCGTGCGCACCGGCGGCCAGTGCCGCAAAGGCTTCGGTCGGGGTCATCACGCCGGGCAGGCAGACCATGTCACGCTTGAGCGCCTCACGCACCTGTTGCACGGTCAGCACCGACAAGCGCTTCGCTGGGCGCGATGCCGCACTGGGCCTGGGCAAGTTGGTAGCGCTGGGTGAGTGCAGCACTGGCGATGAGCACCACGCCTTGCTTGGCGTTCAGAGACTGCGCACGCTGAAGGCGGTCTGCAGCAGGCCCGGGTTCGCGGCGCGCCAGTCACCAAAGCACTCGTTGAACACGTCAGCAAAGCCCCGCGCAGTGAGGACGTGCCCCAATCAACTGCCAGCAGCGCAGGTTTCATGGCGGATCAAGACAAGCCGCGCAGCGCGTCTGCCGGGTAGCCCGGCTGTTGCTGGCAGTCGGCGATGTACTCTTCAATGATGGCCTTGAACGAGGCGTTGGGCCGCAGGCCCAAGGCGTGTGCGCGCTCGGCGGTCGCCCCACCGGCCCAACCCGCCACAATGCCTGCCACGCGTTCATCGCGCTCAAAGCGCACGCGTTGGCGCACAGCGGGGCCCGCCACGTCTTCCAGCGCTTGCAGCATCTCGCTCACGCGCACGGTGAGGCCGGGGAGGTTCAGCGCCAAGCGGCCACCCATGGCCT
The DNA here is from genome assembly GCA_947374705.1 of Comamonadaceae bacterium. Taxonomy (GTDB): domain Bacteria; phylum Pseudomonadota; class Gammaproteobacteria; order Burkholderiales; family Burkholderiaceae_C; genus CANCDA01. The sequence goes on from CANCDA010000204.1 coordinate 1,243, forward strand.
CGCGGCTGGCTTCAAACACGGTGATCAAACCGCGCACCGTGTTGCCAGGGGATGACACGGGGTGTGAGACGCTCGCATCGACCGGGCAGATCGTCTGAACCCCCGCCAACGGCTCGCGGATGATGCCGCTGAAGAAGGAAGACGCAGCGCCGTTGGGCTTGCCGGGGCGCACGGTGACGGTCATCAGGCGCGCCGAGCGGCCGTCGATGAAGCCCTTGCGCGTGAAGTCGGCGACCAGGTATTCGCTCATCAACTTGTGCGTGCCATAAGAGGTTTGCGGTGACGGCAGCGTGAGGTCGGCCACGCGCTCGGGCATGGGGTTGCCCGCGTCTGGCCCAAACACGGCCACCGAGCTGGCAAACACCAGGCGCGGCGCGTTGCCCGCACGGCGCAGGCCTTCGAGCAGGGCGCGCGTGCTGTCCAGGTTGGAGCGCAGGCCCAGGTCAAAGTCCAACTCGCACTCGCCCGAGACGGCAGAGGCCAGGTGGAACACGCCGTCGAAGCCGCTGGCGAAGAGTTCGGTCTGGGCCAGCATCGTGCCCGTGTGGGCGCGCACACGCGGGTCGGCCAGCAAATCGGCGGGCGGTGGGAAGAGGTCGGCAATCGCCAGCTCGGTGATGGCTTGGCCGTTGAGTTCGCCTTTTTTAAGGAGGGTGCGGGCCAGTCGCGCGCCGACGAATCCGGCACCGCCGGTGATGAGGAATTTCATGTCGTATGACTTTCAGTTAAACGGTTCAGGAGGTGGTAAGTGTGCCTCGGAATTTTCCCCTTCCCCCGCTGGGGGAAGGCTGGGATGGGGGCTGCTTGGACGCGTGAAGATGCCCCCACCCCTGCCCTCCCCCAGTGGGGGAGGGAGTGAGGAGATCAGTGATTGTCCTTAGGCACAAAGGCCCCGCGCTGCCCCACCAAAAAGTCCAGATCAACACCTTCATCGGCTTGCAGCACATGGTCCACATACAGCTTCCAATAGCCGGACGACAAAGGCGGTGGTGGTGCTACCCACTTTGCCAGCCGCGCCACCAATTCTTCATCGCTGATCAGCAGCTGCAGTCGGCGTTCGGCCACGTTGAGCTCGATCATGTCGCCGTTGTTCACCACCGCCAGCGGGCCACCGGCAGCCGCTTCGGGCGTGGTGTGCAAGACCACCGTGCCGTAGGCCGTGCCGCTCATGCGCGCGTCGCTGATGCGCACCATGTCGGTAATGCCCTTGCGCAGCACCTTCGGGGGCAGCGGCATATTGCCCACCTCGGCCATGCCGGGGTAGCCCTTGGGGCCACAGTTCTTCAGCACCAGGATGCAGTGCTCATCGACATCCAGGTTCTCGTCGTCGATGCGTTTGTGAAAGTCGTCGCTGTTCTCAAACACCACGGCGCGGCCGGTGTGGTTCATCAGGGCCGGTGTGGCGGCGCTGGGTTTGATGACGGCCCCGCGTGGAGCCAGGTTGCCGCGCAGAATAGCGATACCGGCTTTTTCCTTGAACGGCGCGTCGAAGGTTTTGATCACGCGTGGGTCATAGTTTTGCGCATCGGCAATGTTCTCGGCCACGCTCTGACCGGTCACGGTGATGATGTCTTTGTGCAGCAGGTGCTGGATTTCCTTCATCACTACCGGCAGGCCGCCCGCGTAGCAAAAGTCTTCCATCAAGTGGTCGCCCGAGGGCTGCAGGTTTACCAGACAGGGCAGCTCGCTGGCCAGGCGGTCGAAGTCGTCGATCGTAAGTTTTACGCCCAAGCGCCCGGCGATGGCAATCAGGTGAATCACCGCATTGGTGGAGCCGCCAATTGCGGCCAGGGTTTTGATGGCGTTCTCAAAGGCTTCGCGCGTCAACACCTTGCCAATGGTTTGGTCGGTGTGCACCATCTCTACGATGCGACGGCCCGCATTGCGTGCCAGCACATTGCGCCGCCCGTCCACCGCCGGGTAGGCCGCGTTGCCGGGCAGGCCAATGCCCAAGGCTTCGACCATGCTGGCCATGGTGGAGGCGGTGCCCATGGTCATGCAGTGGCCGTGGCTGCGGTGCATGCAGCTTTCAGCTTCAAAGAAATCGGCCAGCTTGAGCGTGCCCGCACGCACCTGCTCGCTCATGCTCCACACGCCGGTCCCGCTGCCTAACTCTTGCCCGCGCCACTTGCCATTGAGCATGGGGCCACCGCTGACGCCGATGGTGGGCAGGTTCACGCTGGAGGCGCCCATCAGGAGCGAAGGCGTGGTCTTGTCGCAACCCATCAGCAGCACCACGCCGTCGATGGGGTTGCCGCGAATGCTCTCCTCCACGTCCATGCTGGCCAGGTTGCGGTACAGCATGGCGGTGGGGCGCAGCAGCGTTTCGCCTAGGCTCATCACGGGGAATTCGAGCGGAAAACCGCCGGCTTCATAGACACCAATTTTCACCTGCTCGGCCAGCGTGCGGAAGTGGCTGTTGCAGGGGGTGAGCTCGCTGAAAGTATTGCAGATGCCGATCACCGGACGCCCGTCGAACTGGTCATGCGGCACGCCCTTGCCCTTGACCCAGCTGCGGTAGGCAAAGCCGTCACGGTCTTGGCGACCAAACCACTGTTGGCTTCTTAAAGGTTTTTTGGGGGGTGTTTGGGTCATGGTTTTGAATCTATGGCGGTGATGTTGGCGTGGGCAAGCTAGGAGATTAAGCGAGGTTTTGACTAGGGTTTTCCCGGTGTCAAATCAGGCCTCAAAGGTCATATGATAAACATTGAATCGCAATTTTGACAAGCCTTGGAGTGAGAAGTGTCTAACCCTGAAATCCTGTCGGTCGCCAAGTTCTGGCCGCCTTATACGGCGCAACTGAACGAGACCTATACCGTGCACGACCGCCTGCACCAAACCGACCCAGCGGCTTTCGCCCAAGTGGCCCCGCGCATACGTGCCATCGCCGCCAGCGGCGAGGCCATGGTCACCCGCGAGTTGATGGCGCAACTGCCTGCATTGGAGATGATCTCGGTGTTCGGTGTGGGGTACGACGGCGTTGACGTCAAGGCCGCCCACGAGCGCGGCATCCCTGTGACCAACACGCCTGATGTGCTGACCGATGACGTGGCTGATATGGGAATGACGCTGCTGTTGAACATCGCCCGTGGTGTGCCGCAAGCCGAGCAGTATTTGCGTGCCGGTCAGTGGCCCACAGGCCCTTACAA
>CANCDA010000205.1 GCA_947374705.1 Comamonadaceae bacterium
ATCCAGCAACAAGGCGCGCCCAGTGAAGGCCTGCTGCGTGAGTGGCCGCAGCCCGCCAGCGGCATCGACAAGCACTATGGCTATGCGTTTCAATGGTTTGGCCTGAGTGCCCTGATCACACTTCTTTATGTCTGGTTCCAACTTGTCAAACGATTCCTCGCACCCCAACAAAAGTGACACCGTCACGCAAGCCAGCCATGATCACCCCCTGGGCCTGACTGTGCACAGCCTGCCTGCGCCCGAGCAGTCCATGGCCGACGACGCTGCGCGTGTCGTGCAGGGCCGCTGGCGGCTGGTACTGCTCTTGCTGGTGTGTGCCGCGCCCGTCATCGCCTCTTACTTCACCTACTACGTGGTGCGCCCGGATGCTCGACGTAATTTTGGTGAGCTCATCCAGCCGCAGCGCCCCGTGCCAGCGTTGGATGCAGTGACCTTGGACGGGCAGGCTGTCACCCTGAGCACGCTCAAAGGCCAATGGCTCTTGGTCAGTGTGGGCAGTGGTGCTTGTGGCCCAACGTGCGAACAGCAGCTCTACCTGCAACGCCAATTGCGCGAAAGCTTGGGTAAGGAAAAAGAGCGCGTTGATCGAGTTTGGTTCGTTACCGATGCGCAAGACCCGCCTGCCGTGCTGCAAATCGGCTTGAAAGGGGCGACGGTGTTGCGCGTACCACAAGGCCAGTTGACGCAATGGCTTGAGCCCGAAGCAGGCCATGCACTGCCAGAGCATTTGTACGTGGTCGATCCCATGGGTAACTGGATGATGCGCTTCCCCGCCCAGCTTGACCTCGCCTCGGCCGCCAAAGCCAAGCGTGATTTGGAGCGCCTCTTGCGCGCCTCAGCCTCCTGGGATCCGGCAGGTCGCTAACACCTCGCAAGAGCCATCCACCTTAAGCCGCATGAACACGCCCGAGCTGTACAACCTCTCCCCCCTGCTGAGCCTGATGCTCATGGGGTTGGCCCTGGCCATTGGCCCGCTGGCTTGGGTCTGGTTGCGTCATCGTGATGCGAGGGGACAGGTCAGCAGTACTCGGCGACGTCTGCACGCGCTCACTTTGATCACCTTGTTTTTGACGTTTGATCTGGTGCTCTTCGGTGCTTTCACGCGCTTGACCGATTCGGGCCTGGGATGCCCCGACTGGCCCGGTTGCTACGGCCACAGCAGCCCGGTCGGCGCGCAGGTTCACATCACGGCGGCACAAGCTGCCTTGCCTACCGGCCCTGTCACCCACGGCAAGGCCTGGGTCGAGATGATCCACCGCTACCTGGCCACCAGCGTGGGCGTGTTGATTTTGGTGTTGGCTGTGGCCACCTGGTGGGCGCGGCTGCGTAAGCCGGATGCCAAAATCCTCAACCCTTGGTGGCCCACGGCCACGCTGGTCTGGGTCTGTGTGCAGGGTGCGTTCGGCGCACTCACCGTCACCATGAAGTTGTTCCCCGCCATCGTCACGCTGCACCTGCTGGGCGGGCTGTTGCTATTGGCCCTGCTGACTGTGCAGGCCGTGCGCTACACACAGTCAGGCGCGCAAGACAACAGCGGTGCGCCCATCAACCACCAAGGTCAAGGCTTGCGCGCGCTGATGGTGCTCAGCTTGGCACTGCTCGTCGCGCAAATCGCCCTGGGCGGCTGGGTTAGCACCAACTACGCGGTGTTGGCCTGCTCTGACTTTCCCCTGTGCCAGAACAGCGCTTGGCCCATGATGAATTTTGCACAAGGTTTCACCCTGTGGCGTGAACTGGGCCTGACGCCACAGGGCCAACCCATCGACTTTGCCGCCCTCACCGCCATCCACTACGCGCACCGCCTCATGGCCTACCTCGTCATCACGCTGCTGGCGGCGTTGGCCTGGCGCATGCGCAAGCAGACCGCTTGGCAAAAGCCTGCACGCTGGCTGGCCGCGCTCACAGGTCTGCAATTCCTCACCGGCCTGAGCAACGTCGTGCTGGACTGGCCCTTGTTCACCGCCGTTCTCCACACCGGCGGCGCTGCGGCCCTGGTCATCGTGTTAACGTGGTCTATGGCCTCCTTCAAATTTGTACCGAGAATGTCTGCATGAGTGCCTCTATTGCCTCCCCATCACCCTCCGTGTTCAGCCAGTTCTATACGCTGACCAAACCGCGCGTGGTGCAACTCATCGTGTTCTGCGCCCTCATCGGCATGGTGCTGGCGGTGCCCGGCGTGCCGACGCTGGCCGATGTGCGCTTAGGGTTGATCGCTTGCGCGGGCATCTGGCTGGTGGCCGGTGCGGCAGCGGCCTTCAACTGTATTGTTGAAAAAGGCATAGACGCCAAAATGAAGCGCACCGCCTGGCGCGCCACCGCCAAGGGCGAGTTGGGTGACGCGCAAACCCTGCTGTTTTCAGCTGCCCTGTGCGTGGCGGGCTCCGTGGTCTTGTACGTGTGGGTCAACCCCCTGACCATGTGGCTCACCTTTGCCACCTTTGTTGGCTACGCAGTCATCTACACCGTCATCCTCAAGCCGCTGACGCCGCAAAATATTGTCATCGGTGGGGCATCAGGGGCCATGCCACCGGTGCTGGGCTGGGCCGCCATGACGGGCGACGTGGGGCCGCAGGCACTCATCCTTTTCCTCATCATTTTTCTCTGGACGCCGCCGCACTTCTGGGCCTTGGCCCTGTACCGTGTGGAGGACTACCGCAAGTCCGGCCTGCCCATGCTGCCCGTCACGCACGGCAATGCGTTCACGCGCTTGCAAGTGCTGCTCTATACGCTTATCTTGTTTGCGGCTTGCTTGTTGCCCTTTATCTACGGCATGAACTCGTGGTTTTACCTGGTGGCTGCAGTGCTGTTGAACGCGGGTTTTGTGGTTTACGCCTGGCGCTTGTGGCGCAATTATTCAGACGAACTCGCCCGCCAAACCTTCCGCTTCTCGCTCATCCATCTGAGCTTGCTGTTTGCAGCCCTGCTGGTGGATCACTACCTCTTTTAACACCCATGTTGAAACTTAACGTTCTTAAATCAATAGCTTCTTACGTAATATTAATAACGTCTGTAGCCCTATTGAGCGCCTGTTCTGATGGCAAGCCGCAGTTCTCCGCGATTGACGTCACCGGTGCCAATTACGCCAAAGATTTTGCCTTGACCGACCACAACGGCCAGCCGAAAAGCATCAAAGATTTCGCAGGCAAAGTCGTGGTGCTGTTCTTCGGCTACACCCAGTGCCCGGACGTGTGCCCCACGACCATGACCGAGCTGGTTGAGGTGAAAAAACTATTGGGTGCGGATGGCGACAAGTTGCAAGGCCTGTTCGTCACGGTCGATCCCGCACGTGATACGCCTGCGGTCTTGAAGAGCTATATGGCCAACTTCGACCCCACGTTTCTGGCGCTCTACGCTGCGCCCGAAGCGCTGGCCGTCGTCGCCAAAGACTACAAGGTCTATTACAAAAAGGCCGAAGGTAAAACCCCCACCAGCTACACCATGGACCACTCGGCCGGCAGCTACATCTACGACACCCAGGGCAAGCTGCGCCTGTACACCCGCTATGGCAGCGGGTCAGCGGCGCTGGCCGCTGACATCAAACTGCTTTTGAAAAATCAATAAAGAAGGGTCATTGGGTTGTGCGCTAGCAGCTGCAATACCCAATGCACTTAAAGCTTTATTTTTTACCTGTATCCAGGCTCAGTAAGTCCCCACCCACACTGGCTGACAGCAAGCCACTCTGCGCATAAATCCCCAGCTTGGCGCGTGTGTCCACGATGTCCAGGTTGCGCATGGTGAGCTGACCAATGCGGTCCAGCGGCGAGAACGGCGCGTCCTCCACTTTCTCCATGGAGAGGCGCTCGGGCGCGTAGGTGAGGTTGGTGCTGTCGGTGTTGAGGATGCTGTAGTCATTGCCCCGGCGCAGCTCGATCGTCACCTCGCCGGTGATGGCGCGCGCCACCCAGCGCTGGGCGGCTTCGCGCAGCATGATGGCTTGCGGGTCGAACCAGCGGCCCTGGTAGAGCAGGCGGCCTAATTTGCGGCCACTCTCGCGGTACTGCTCGATGGTGTCTTCGTTGTGGATGCCGGTGACCAGACGCTCGTAAGCGATGAAGAGCAGCGCCAGGCCAGGGGCCTCGTAGATGCCGCGGCTTTTGGCTTCGATGATGCGGTTCTCAATTTGGTCGCTCATGCCCAGACCGTGGCGTCCGCCAATGCGGTTGGCTTCCAACACCAGCTCTACCAAGTCGGGATATTCCACGCCGTTGAGCGCGACCGGGCGGCCTTCTTCAAAGCGCACGCTCACAGTTTCGGCTTTGACAACGACGTCATCCTTCCAAAACGCCACGCCCATGATGGGGTTGACGATTTTCATGCCGCTGGAGAGCTGCTCCAGGTCTTT
>CANCDA010000206.1 GCA_947374705.1 Comamonadaceae bacterium
CCGGCCCGGTTCTCCACAATCACGTTGCGCTTGAGCCGCACCGACAACTGCTGCGCCATGGTGCGGCCCACGATGTCGTTGCTGCCGCCGGGGGCGAAGGGGACGATGATGCGGATGGGTTTGATGCTGTCTTGTGCTTGGACGTTGCCCATTGGCAAAACCAACGCTATCCAGCCGATCAAGGCTAAGCCGAATGACAGGGGTAATTGAAGGCTTGTTTTTTTCATCTCCATTGACCTCACATGTTTAGACCACACGATGCGCAACCGGCAACCCATTGATCGCATCAATCACCTGTTGCGCCACTTGCAGCGAACTGCGCTCTTGCGTCTCAAACGTGCCACCCGCCGCGTGCGGCGTACCGACGAAGTTAGGCAGGCTCAGCAAAGGGTGTTCGGCAGGCGGAGGTTCGACCTCAAACACATCCAAGCCCGCACCAAACAAATGGCCTGCTTTCAACGATTCATACAACGCCTGTTCATCCACCAAACCACCGCGTGAGACATTGACCAACACCGCGTCTGGCTTCATCAAGGCCAGCTCACGCACACCCACCATGTAGCGACTCTCGGGCGTCAAGGGCAGGTGCAGCGTCAACAAATCAACCTGGGGCAGCATCTCGGCCAAGCTGTGCACGCGGGTATGCGGCAGATCGGTCCAAGCGTCAGCCGGTGCGTGCGGGTCATAGGCCAAAAGCTTGGCGCCAAACGCACCCAACCACTTGCGCGCCACACGCGTTCCAATGTTGCCCATGCCCACAATGCCCACCGTCTTGCCCTGCATCTGAATGGCCAGATTTTTGGGTCGCACGATTTCATCGCCCGCGCGCAACATGCGGTCAAAACGGGTGACGCGGCGCGTGACCGAAAGCGCCAGCGCAAACGCCATCTCGGCCACCGCCTCGCTGTTCACGCCCGGTGTGCGGCTGATCGGAATGCCGTAGCGCTGCGCGGCGGCGAGGTCAATCGTGTCGTAGCCCACGCCCTGCTTGCAGATCACCTTGACATGCTGGGCGCGCGCCAGTTGCTCAGCAGTGATGGGCGTCATGCGCGTCATCACGCCGTCGGCGTCTTCGGGCCAGTTTTTCGTGGCCGGGTCGGGCCAGCACACCACCTGCGCGTGCTGACGGGCCAGCGTGATACCGGCTTCGTGGAAGGCGTCGAGGATGTAGATTTTCATCGCACGGGGTCTCCTCGATCCATGGCTGATTGAAAAAACCTCAAGCGTCGTAGCGCGGATAGCCTGAGTTTTTGCCCTCGGCCTCCAGCAGACGAATCATGGCGGGCCACTCCAGCACGCCATAGGGGCGGCGTGTGCCGGGCTGGTACAGATGAGCGGTGTGTTCCAGCACCGCGGATGAAGGCAGCGTGATCTCTGCGCCTGCGGCCATGGCGTCCACCTGGGCGCGGCACGACATCTCCAACTGGTACATGGTGTTGAAAGCCTGTGGCACTGTTGCGCCACAGGTGAGCAAACCGTGGTTGCGCAAAATCATCGCGTCGTGCGGGCCGAGGTCACGCACCAGCGCGGCACGTTCGGCCAGATCAATGGAGGGGCCTTCAAAGTCGTGATAGCCGATGTGGCCGTGAAAGCGGATCGAGGTTTGCGTCATCGGCAGCAGCCCGCAGGTCATGCTGGCCACGGCTTGGCCTGCGCGGGTGTGGGTGTGCATCACGCAGTTCACATCGGCGCGCGCTTCGTGAATCGCGCCGTGAATCACGTAGCCGGAGCGGTTGATGCCGTAGTCGGTGTCGGGCTTGCTCAAGACGTTACCCGCCAGATCAATCTTCACCAAACTCGACGCCGTGATTTCCTTGTACAGCAGGCCATACAGGTTGATGAGAAGGTGCTCGGTGCCGGGGATTTTGGAGGTGATGTGGTTGTAGATCAGGTCGGTCATGCCGAACTGATCGACCAGCCGGTAGCAAGCGGCCAACTCAACGCGGGCTTGCCATTCTGCTGGGTTGACTTGGCCGCGCAGGCTGGGGAAATCGGTGCTGTAGTTCATGGCGAACGTCCTCGATCTGAGCGTTGAATTACCGAAGCAAAAGCACACCGGCAATCGTGGTCGTGCAGCCCACGAAAGCAGCCACGATCAGCCACCAACCGGGCACGAGCGTTGCCCCACTGGCCGCAGCTACAGCCGCTGAAGCCGCAGGGGCCACAGCGTTGGCGGGTGCGGTCACGGCATTCGGCCTTGCGTCTTGCGTTGCAAGCGCTGTGGAGGTGGGTGATGCGGAAGTAGGCGCTGTGGTGGCAGTCGCCGCCACTTCATCCGCTGGGGCGAGCTGCTTGCGAAAGGCTTTGAAAAAGTCGTCTGACATTTTCTTGGCCACGCTGTCGATCAAGCGCGAGCCCACCTGGGCCAGCTTGCCGCCGATTTGCGCCTTGGCGGCGTAGTTCAACTCGGTGCCTTCATCCACAGTTTTCAAGCTCACGGTGGCCGAGCCTTTGGCGAAGCCGACCGCCCCGCCCTGCCCTTCAAACACCATCACACAAGACTCAGGCGCGTTGACTTCGCTCATGCGCAGCACGCCGTTAAAGCGTGCGCGCAGCGGGCCGATGGCGGTGACGACGACGACCTTGAACTCCTCGGGCGTGGTGGCCTCGACCGACTCGCAACCGGGCAGGCACTTCTTGAGCACCTCGGGGTTATTCAGGGCCGCCCACACGACGTCGCGCGGGGTCGGGATGGTTTGGGTTCCGGTGATTTCCATGACGGTGCCTTAGTGTTTTTTCTTCATCGCCGCCGAGGTGTTGACCATCGAGTGCAGCGTGCGGGCGTAATCATGTGCACCTTGCTCATCCATGCGCGGGGCGACACGCATGTACTCTTTCAGACCCAAGATGGCCGGGCGGGGGCGGCTGAGCAAGACCTGGCAGAAGCGCTCAACTTCAGCGTTGAATTGGCTGCTTTCCACGACCTGGCTGACCAGGCCGTAGGTCAAGGCGCGCTCGCCGCTGATGAATTCTGCGGTGTAGGCCATCCATAGGATCGCGTTGCGGTTCATGCGGTCATACACGGCGGACATGACCATGGTGGGCATGACGTTGTGCTCGATCTCGGGGATGTTGAAAGTGGCCGTGTCGCTGGCAAAAGACACGTCGCAAATGGCTGCCACGGCGGTGCCGTAGCCCATGACGCGGCCTTCAAATGCACCGATCACGGGCACTTGGCAGGCGCGGATGGATTTGTAGCTGCCGAAGATCGAGTCGTACTCGGCACGGCGGGCATAGGCCTCGGGCGACGGGGGGGCTTCGGCGTCGCGCACGCGGCCCGTGCAAAAGTCGGGGCCGCTGCTCCTCAGCAGGACGGCGTCTGAGGTTTCATGCGCAGTGGCCAGCACCGCGGTCAGGGCGGCAGCCATGCTGTCGGACACGCCGTTGTCGGGCTGGCGGTTGAAGGTGACGCGCAGCAGGCGGCCATCTTGTTGGATGATGAGGTGGGGGTGCATTTTTAGGTCTCCGTTAGATCTGTTGCTGGGTTGATGGTTTATGCAAAATGCCGCAGCAGGGCAGCGTTAAAAGCTTGTGAATTATCGATGTTGGGCAAATGGCCAGAACCGGGCACGACCTCCAGGGCCGCTCCAGGGATGAGGGCTTGCATGTCTTTCATCGCCTGCGGCAGTGGGCCGTCGTTGGCCCCCACGATCAAGGTGGTACGGGTGCTGATGCGCGACAACTGGCTCACGTAGTCCATGCCCTGAATAGCGCGTGCACTGCCAACGAAACCCACAGCAGAGGTAGCCGAAGCGGTGTCGCGAAAGCGCTGGGCAATGGCGGGGTTGGCGTCCAGAAAAGCAGTGCCAAACCAGCGCTCAATCGTGGACTGGGCCAGCGCGGCGCAGCCGTCTTCCAAGGCGATAGCGATGCGCTCATCCCACGGGGCGGCGACCGGTGGCGGTGCATCGGCACGGGCGTCGCAGATGCAAAGACTTAAAAGGCGATCAGCATGGGCAATACCCAGACCGAGACCGCTCATGCCGCCAAGAGACAAGCCGATGTAGTGCGCGCGCGCGATCTTCAAGGCATCGAGTGCGGCGACTGTGTCAGCAACCAAGTCGCCCATGGTGTAGGGCGATACCCCGGCATGCGATGCGCCGTGACCACGGGTGTCGGCCCGAATGGCGCGATAGCCATTGGCCACCAGCAGCGCGGCTTGCTCGTCCCACATCATTCCCGAAGAGAGGATGGAATGGGTCATGAAGACGGCGGGGGCAGACGGGTCGCCTTGGATTTTGAGGGCGATGTCACCGGCTGGTCCGGGGATATTCAGGTGTTGGATGTTGGTGGTCATACAAGTTGGTGTGGGGCTATTGAGAGTTGTGGAATTAAC
>CANCDA010000207.1 GCA_947374705.1 Comamonadaceae bacterium
TGTGAGCCCTTCGACAAGCTCAGGGCGAACGGATCAGCCGATAATCGCCGCATGAAAATACTGATTGATTTCTTCCCCATCCTGCTCTTCTTCGGGGCCTACAAGTTCGCCGACATCTATACCGCCACCGCCGTGCTGATGGCCGCCACCGTGCTGCAAATGGGCTTGATCTACCTGATCGACCGCAAACTCCAACTCATGCACAAGATCACCTTGGTGCTGATTCTGGGCTTCGGTGCCTTGACCCTGGGCCTGCATGACGAACGCTTCATCAAGTGGAAGCCCACCGTGCTCTACGCCAGCATGGCCATTGCCCTGGCCGTGGCGCTGTGGGGCATGCGCAAAAACATCCTCAAGCTGCTGCTGGGCAGCCAGTTGGAATTGCCCGAGCCGGTCTGGATGCGGCTGAACCTGGCCTGGATTGCGTACTGCACCTTCATGGCCGCCGCCAACGCCTATGTCGCCGCTTTGTACAGCACCGAAGTCTGGGTGAACTTCAAGCTTTGGGGTTACGCCTTTCCGCTGGCCTTCATCGTGGCGCAGGGCATCTACATTGCGCGCTACATCAAAACTGAAGAGCCTAAAAGCGAATGAACGATCTGTCCCAATTGGCCCAACAAATGGCTCAGCGCCTGCATGAGCGACTAGAACCCACCCTGCTGGAAGTCATTGACGAAAGCGCCCAACACGCCGGTCATGTGGGGGCCAACGACCAAGGTTACGGCACGCACTTTCGGGTGCGAATTTCGTCACCTATCTTTACCGGTAAGACACGCGTAGCACGCCATCGCCTTGTGTATGATGCGCTGCAGGATTTCATTGACCAGGGCGTGCATGCACTGGCCATTGAAACGGTCTGAGCACACAGCCAACCAACCTTGCGCTTTCCCCGCACTTTTATCTTAGGACCCATGATGAAGAAGCCCTTTTACACGGCCATTGCTGCCGCCACCCTGGCCAGCGCGCTGGCCCTCCCCGCCGCCGCGCAAAACGTGGCCATCGTCAATGGCAAGCCCGTGCCCACAGCACGCGTGGATGCACTGGCACAGCAGCTCGCCCGCTCGGGCCGCCCTGTTACCCCCGAGATGATGGGTCAACTTAAAGATGAAGTCATTGCCCGTGAACTGTTTGTGCAAGAGGCTCAAAAGCAAGGTCTGGACAGCAGTGAAGAATTCAAAACCCAGATGGAGTTGACACGCCAAACCATCCTGATCCGCGAGTTGTTTGCCAACTACCAAAAAACCAATGGCGTGACGGACGCCGACATCAAGGCCGAGTACGACAAACTGGCCGCCGCCAACAGTGGCAAGGAATACCGCGCGCGCCACATCCTGGTGGAAAAAGAAGCCGAAGCCAAGGCCATCATTGCCTCCATCAAAAAAGGTGCCAAGTTTGAAGACATCGCCAAGAAGCAGTCCAAAGACCCAGGCTCTGGTGCCAATGGCGGTGACCTCGATTGGGCCAATGCGGGCTCCTTCGTGAAAGAGTTTTCTGAGGCCATGGCCGGCCTGTCCAAGGGCAAGATGACCGAGACCCCCGTGAAATCACAGTTCGGTTATCACATCATCCGCCTGGACGACGTGCGTGAAGCCCAAGCCCCCAAGCTGGAAGACGTCAAGCCACAAATCGCCCAACAGCTGAACCAGCAAAAACTCATCAAATACCAAGATGAGTTGCGCGCCAAAGCCAAGATCGAATAAGCCCATCGCACCATGAAAATCGCTCACGCTGCTGCCACCCTGTTGCTGGGCATGGCCAGCGTCTTGAGCGCTTGCGCCTCAAACCCCAAAGCCCCCGCAGCCACGGTTTCAGAGTTGGCCCCGGGGGGCACTTTGCGGGCCGCTATCAATTTGGGCAACCCGATCCTCGCCACCCGTGACCCGGCCAGCGGCCAAGCGCGTGGCGTGTCGGTGGACTTGTCCCATGAATTGGCCCAGCGCCTGGGCGTGAAGCTGGAGCTGATCACCTTCACCTCCGCCGGTCAGGTGGTCGAAGCGGTGAAAGACGCCAAGGTCGATATCGCCTTTGTTGCCATTGACCCGGTGCGTGGAGCCGACATCGGCTACAGCGCCGCCTATGTGGTGATTGAAGGCGCGTACATGGTGCGCAACAACTCACCCATCCAGCGTAACGAAGAGGTGGATCGCACCGGTATTCGCATCGCGGTTGGCCTGGGCAGCGCGTATGACCTGTTCCTCAAGCGTGAAATCAAAGCCGCCACCCTGGTCCGCGCCCCCACCTCACCGGCTGTGACCGACTTGTTCATGGCGCAAAACCTGGACGTCGCCGCAGGCGTCAAACAGCAGCTCCAAATGGACGCCCAGCGCATCCCCGGCCTGCGCCTGCTCGATGGCCGCTTCATGGTCATCAACCAGGCCATTGGCACACCCAAAGCACGCACGGCCAGCATCACTTACCTGCGTGGGTTTGTGGAAGAGATGAAGACCTCGGGCTTTGTGGCTGCTGCGCTCAAACGCCATGGCATTGAAGGTGCCGCTGTGGCCGAGTTGAGCACTCAAAAATAAACCAGGAGACAACGATGTTCAGAACACCGCAACTACTTTTCTGCGGGGTGCTGGCCATCACCCTGTGCGCGCCCGCCCAAGCCCGCGTCACCCGCATCGTGATCGACGAGACGATCCCGATGGTCACCCCGGCGGGCACGGCCCCGTCCCCTATCGCCTACGAGCAAGTTGCAGGCCGCGCCTTTGGTGAACTCGACCCCAAGCTGCCGGGCAACGCCATCATCCAGGACATTGAACTGGCCAAAGACGCGGATGGCAAGGTGCGCTATGTCGCCTCTTTCGTCATCTACAAGCCGGTGGACATGAGCAGGGCTAGCGGCCTGATGTGGCACGACGTACCGAACCGGGGCCGCGTGTACTCGGTGGCACCTCAGGAGTTTGCACTGGGCGATATCGAACTGGCCAGCGCTTGGCAAGGCGATAACGCGGGCCAGACCGCTGTGAAAGACAAAGCCACGGCCAATGGCTTTCAATGGCTCAAGCTGCCGGTGGCACGCGGCGCCAATGGCACTGCGGTAACCGGCGAGGTCATGGGCCGCATCGTCAACCGATCCGGCCCAGCATCGCAAGGCCTGATCGTGCAGACCAACCCCGTGCCTTACAAACCAGTGAGCCTGGACACCCGCCAAGCCAAGCTGGTGTCACGCGGGGCCGAAGGCATGCGCGGCGAGGTGGTGGATGAAGTCGCCATTGCCCCCAGCGATTGGGCTTGGGCCAAATGCGACGCGGCCAACTCCTTCCCCGGCACGCCCGATCCCACCCAGATTTGTTTGAAGTCCGGCTTTGACGCCAAGCGCCTGTACCAAGTGGTGTTCACCGCACAAGACCCCTATGTGCTGGGCGTGGGTTTTGCGGCTTGGCGCGACGTGGCGGCCTTCTTCAAACGAGCCAACGCGGACGACGCAGGCACGGCCAATCCGATTGCCACAGCGGTGAAGCACAGCATCTCGCGCGGCGTGTCGCAGTCGGGCAACTTCTTGCGCGGCTGGTTGCACCTGGGCTTTAACCAGGCCGAGGATGGCCGCCAAGTGCATGACGGCATGTGGCCCATCATTGCCGGTCGCCGTATTGCCTTGAACTTCCGCTGGGCGCAGCCCGATGGCGTGCTGGAACTGTATCAAGCGGGCAGCGAGGGGCCGCAGTGGTGGCTACCCCACCCCGACGCTCTGCGCGGCCTGCCAGCGGCGGGCATTTTGGACCGCTGTACCGCCACTAAAACCTGCCCAAAAATCATCGAGCACTTTGGTTCGGCCGAGGTCTGGGCGCTCAAGCTCACGCCGGAATGGGTGGGCACGGACGCCAAGGCTGACCTGCCCCTGCCCGCTAATGTGCGCCGCTACTACATCGCCAGCACCAGTCACAACGGCGGTGCAGGCGGCTTTGACACCAGCCTGCCCGGCGTGGGCCTGACCACCACCCCCTTGATGTGCCCCGGCAATAACTTCGGCATCGCTGTGCTGCCCGCCAACCCCGTGCCGCACACGCAAACCGTCAACGCGATCCGCGTGCACTTTCGCAACTGGGTGATGAACAACACCACGCCGCCGCCCAGCCGCTACCCCACGCTGGCGGCCGGTCACTTGGCCGAGTCGCATAAAGCCGCGCTGGGCTTTCCCACCCTGCCCGGCTTGCGCGCCACCCTGCCCGAGGCGGACTTCATCATGCCGGTGCTGGACTATGACTTTGGGCCTCAGTTCAATGCGCTTGATGGCTCAGGCGTCCCCAGCCTGACGCCACCCGGCATCAAGCAGGCCCTCAAAATGCTCGCGCCCAAGGTCGATGCCGATGGCAATGAA
>CANCDA010000208.1 GCA_947374705.1 Comamonadaceae bacterium
TTTATTGGTGCTTGACCTCACCCTACTTTGTCTCAGGTGCTTGAATTTTCTATCCAAAAAATTCTCGAACGACCTCTGCGCATTCAAGCGCGTGCGTCAGGTGAATCATGTGAAACTCGCTGTCAACGTAACGAACGTCTACCTGATTCAGGTGCTGGCGAAACAAATTAACCTGCGCGTCATCCGTACTTTGCCCGTTTTTGGGGAAAAGCGCCCAGGTCGGGCATTTGATTTTTGACAGGTAGTCAACCGCGCTGGCTGAGCTGACCAGCTCCGCATAGCGGACCAACACCTCGGGCACGCCTTTGGCGAATTCTTGGACATACCAGTCAATCAGGGCGGGGTCGCAGTCCGCTGGGAATCTTGTCAACACGCTGGTCTCTCGCACCCATTTTTCGATCCCCATGGCCCGCATCGCCTCTAGCCTGGACGAGTACCCAAGCGCGTAGCGGGACTTCATGGTTTCGTTGATGAAGGTGGGGGTCGCAACCAAGGCCAAGGCACGAACCTTACCGGGGTGCTGGGCCGCCAGGAGGATGCCCAATATGCCGCCCATGGATTCACCGCAAAAATACACCGGTTCGTCAGTCAGGCTGTCGATCAGGCCGACCAAATCTTCGACACAGGCATTCAGCGAGATCTGACTGTTCACATCGGTAACTGCATCGGATCGGCCAACACCGCGCATGTCCGGTCGTATCACTTTGAAGTGGGTCGCTAAGGTGGGAATCCAGCGGTACCAAAAATCACCGCTACGCCCGTTGCCGTGCTGGAGTATCAGGTACGGACGATCACGCCATGGGTCAGTGAAGTCGTCAACCTGGTAGTGAAGGCGCAATCCCTGCGGCGTAGAAAAATAAGGCATCTCAATCCACGGTGACGTTGGCTTTTTGGGCCACTGCGGCCCATTTGATTTTTTCGGCTTTGAAGAAATCAGAAAATTCTTTGGGGCTACTAGCGACGGGGATGGCCCCGTCGCCGCTTAAGCGGGCCAAAACCTCGGGTACTTGGAGCGCTTTGGCCACCGAATCCGCCAAGAGCGCGACGACGGCATCCGGTGTTTTAGCTGGCGCAAACAGCCCGTACCAACCGTCAACCTCGTAGCCCGAAAATCCCGACTCGGCCACCGTGGGGACGGCGGGCAGGGCTTTGGAACGGTGGGCACTGGTGACCGCCAAAACTTTGATTCGGTTCGCCCGAATCATCGGTGCTGCGGCTAGCAGGTTGTTAAGCATGGCGTGCACTTGGCCTGCGGCGAGGTCATTGTTGGCAGGCGCCGCGCCTTTGTAGGGTACGTGCATTAAATCCATACCGGTCAGGGTGTTAAGCAGCTCCATGCCAAGGTGCGGCCCGCTGCCCGTGCCGGATGAGGCATAGCTCAACTTTCCCGGATGTGCCTTGACGTAGGCCATGAACTCCTGAAACGTTTTAACAGGCAAGCTCGCGGGCACCGTGAAGAGATAGGGGTATTTTGCAATCAGCGAAACACTGATGAAATCTGAATCCGTGTTGTAGGGTAATTTTTTATAGATAGCCGGTGCGATCGCGTGGGAGGCAATGGTAAGCAGCAGGCTGTGCCCATCGGGTTCTGACTTGGCAATCGCATCCGCCCCAATGACGCCGTTGGCCCCCGGCTTGTTGTCCACGATCACAGCTTGGCCGAGCAAGACGCTCATTCGCTGGCCAATAGCTCTGGCCAGAACATCCGTGCCCCCGCCTGCTGGAAAAGGCACAATAATTTTGATCGGTTTGGACGGAAAGTCCGCACTCAGAGACAGGGTTGGCATCAGTGCGCAGCACCCCGCCGCAGCAATCAGTTGGCGTCGAAACATGGTGGCATTAAGCAATCAAAAGATGACTTGAAATTTTCAATCAAAATTCAACAACACCTTCATCGCCTGCGACCGATCCGCCGCCAGAGTAAACGCCCGGGCGGAATCCCGGTAAGACAGAGAGGCCGAGATCAGCGGCTTCACATCGACCAGCCCCTTGTTGAGCAACTCCACGGCGACGGCAAATTCTTCGTGGAAGCGGAAGGCACCGCGCAAATCAAATTCCTTGGCCACGATGGTGTTGATGGGCAAGGTCATCTCGCCACCCAGCCCCAGCTGCACGATGATGCCGCGCGGGCGCAGGGCGTCAAACGCCCCGCGCAAAGCACGCTCATTGCCGCTGGCTTCAAACAGCACATCAAACTGGCCTTTGTCTGCGGTGAAGCGAGCCAAGCCATCAGGTTGATCGGCCACGTTGACCACTTCATCTGCCCCCACCTTGAGGGCCTTGCCCAGGGTGAAAGACCCGACATCGGTGGCCACAATATGGGCTGCACCGGCGCGGCGTGCCGCGATGATCACCAGCGCCCCAATCGGCCCACAGCCGGTGACCAATACCTTCTTGCCCAAGAGCGAGCCCGCGCGTTGCACCGCGTGCAAAGCCACGGCCAGTGGCTCGGCCATCGCACCTTCGCTGTCGCTCACGCTGGCGGTCAAGCGGTGGGCTTGGTGGATCTCCACCACGATCTCCTGGCGAAACGCCCCTTGCACGTGGGGGGTCCGCATGGCGCTGCCGTAGTAGCGCATGTCCAGGCAATGGTTTTGCAGGCCTTGCTGGCAATAGCGACACGCACCGCAGGGCCAACTGGGGCTGATGGCAATCCGCTCACCGGGGGTGAAGCCCTTGACGTCGCTCCCCACGCCTTCAATCACACCCGCCACTTCGTGCCCCAACACCATCGGCTCTTTGACGCGTATCGTGCCAAAGCCGCCGTGCTGGTAGTAGTGCAGGTCTGAGCCGCAAATGCCGCCACAACGCACGCGCACGCGCAACTGGCCCGCGCCCAGCTCGGGGGTGGGGAAATTTTCAACGCGCAGGTCCCCTGCGGCGTGAATGACGAGAGCTTCCATGGGGATCTTTCTGGCTGAATCAGCGACTAGGGATTTAAAGCCGCTATTTTTGCAGCTTATGAAGTGCAATTGCTTAATTGCGTTTGATTAACTGCGTGGATTCATCTGTACCCAAGGCCGCCCAGACGACCTCTGCCCTGGGCAAAGGGCCGACAGCGCCAAAGCCTTGCACCGCCAATGAGGCGGCCACATTGGCAAAGCGTGCGGCCTCAAACACATCAACCCCTGCGGCCACGCGCGCCAGAAAATTCCCACAAAAACAATCCCCTGCACCGGTGGCGTCCACCAATGGCACAGAGCGGCCAAGCACCCGGACGCGGCGCTTCCCATCGCTCACCAAGCAACCTTGCGCCCCCAGCTTGAGCACCACGATTTTCACGCCCTGTTGATGCGACCAGTCCACCACCGCCTCGGGCTCTGCCTGGCCCAACAGGGCTTGCATGTCATCAACGCTAGGCAAGAAAATGTCGCACCAAGCCAGTGCTTGTTCAATGACGGGGCGGGCTGTCTCGACCGACCAAAGTTTCAGGCGCAAATTAGAGTCAAAAGCCACCAGCGTATTGCAGCGTCGGGCCTCTTGCATTGCGGCCAACACGGTGGCCTGCGCGCTGGCCGATATAGCCAGAGAAATGCCCGACACATGAAGAATACGCGCCTGCTGAATGACCTGCCGTGGCAGCCATTGCGGCGTCATGGCACTGGCCGCCGACCCGGCGCGCAAATAGCTGAACTGGTGGCTTGCGGGGCCGTGGTTCACAAAGTAAATGCCGGTGGGGTGAGTTGAGTCAATTGCAACCGCTGAAGCGTCCACACCTTCACGCGCCCACAGCGCCAGCAGTTGCTCGCCAAACCAATCGCTGCCCACACGGCTCAGGTAGGCGGTGCGCGCGCCTGCACGCGCAGCGGCAATTACCGCGTTGCTGGTGTCACCGCCAAAGCCCTGCAAGTAGTTGGGCTGGCTTGCTCGAGTTTGGTTGAACTCCAGCATGGCTTCACCCAAGGCCACCAGATCGAAGCGCCTGTCGCGGATGCGTGGTCCTTCAAGCATGTGCAAGCGTTCAGCGCAAAGCTTCGTGCTATTTTTTACCGTGGCCCAACAAGCCCAGATCAATCGCCATGCCCATCACCTGATAGCCCATGCGGTTGGGGTGCAACTTGTCGCCAGGCCCGCCCACTGTGTTGTCGGGCACAAACTCGGCCTTCATGCCGCCAGTCTGCGTGTCGGTGGTAGCTCGGTCAAAATCGGCCACGCCGTCAAACACACCGCTGCTGCGGATGAAGTCATTGAGCTTCTTGCGCTTTTCGTCTTGCAGTTCAAAGCCATGCGCGGCGCTGCTGCTGCTCAGGGCCGAGGTGAGGGTTGCGCCGATCACTTTGATACCTGGGGTCTTGGCTCGCAA
>CANCDA010000209.1 GCA_947374705.1 Comamonadaceae bacterium
AGGGTCGCGACCACAGGCGTCCCCCGTAGCGATTACCTGCTTCAAAAATAGTGGGCATCACCCCGCATTTGAGCAATTCAAAACCCGCACACAGCCCCGCCGCGCCCGCCCCCACAATAGCCACCTTTTTCCCGGGTGCGATGCCGTTGGCCAATTGCAAACCCGGCCCAACGACCTGAGTGAAATCAAACAGATTGTCCACATACGGCCAGGGTGAAAAGCTGGAGCCGATCACGGCGTTCTTGCCACGACGCAGACGGCTTTGCCGCAGTATGGGGTGGATGTTGTTCAAGATGGACATGTGCGGTGCTTCCCAAAAAAATGAAGGAATTGACGTGTCTCCCTTGACCCACTGGGTGGTCTTCATCGACGCACATTGTGCAAGTGCGGCAAGCAAAAGACCATACGACCGAGGGAAAACCCCAGTCAATTCGTCGTGCTTTCGGCAACGACAGCGGCTGGCTTAAAACGGAATATCGTCGTCCATGTCATCAAAGCCGCTGGAGGCTTTGGCTGGTGCTTGACGTGGTGCTGGGGCGGGATTGGGGCGGGATTGGGGCGGGGGTGCAGGACGGCGTGGTGCTTGGCTGTAACCTTCGTCATCAGCACCACCGGGTGCGCCCATGCCTTCACGTTTGCCCAGCAACTGCATTTCGGTCGCAATGATGTCCACCGTGTTTTGCTCAACGCCGTCTTTATTGGTGAACTTGCCGTATTTGATGCGGCCTTCCACGTAGATGGGCTGGCCTTTCTTGACGTACTCACCCGCGATCTCGGCCAGGCGGTCAAAGAAGGTGACGCGATGCCACTGGGTTTCTTCAATCGACTCGCCCGTGTTGCGGTCTTTGCGGCGGCTACTGGTCGCCACGCTCACATTGGCCACGGCTTGACCCGAGGGCAGGTAGCGAATCTCGGGGTCGCGCCCGCAATTGCCCATCAAAATGACTTTGTTGACTGATGCCATGCTTAAGTTCTCCTGTCGTCCAAACGGTTAATGGGGTGATTATGGCCTCGGGCCTGGATATGCCGTGCTACTGGGCCGTTCTACTGGGCGTTTTTGATGAGCAGCGCCGCGTCGTACAGCGCATTGCGCGATGCGCCGGTGATGTCCGCGCTCAGCTTCACCGCAGTCTTGAGCGGCAGCTCGGGCAGCAGCAGGTGCAGCACGCGCAGGCCTTCATCCGTCTCGCTGGCCGTGCCTGCTGCGGCCGGGTGCAGCACCAGGGCGAACTCACCGCGTGTGCGGTTGGGCTGCTCAGCCAGCCAGATGCTGAACTGGTCAGCGCGCACCGTGGCAATTTCTTCAAACTGCTTGGTCAGCTCACGGCCAATGGTGATGGGCCTGTCGCCCAAGACGGCCAGCGCGGTGGCCAAGGCCTCGATGCGGTGCGGGGCTTCCAGCAACACCACGGCGCGGGGCTCGGTGGCCAGCGCCTGCACTGCGACGCCGCGCTCGGTCGCTTTAGAGGACAGAAAACCAGCAAACACAAAGCCACTGGCATCACCCTCAATGCCCGCCACGCACAAAGCGGTGATGACACTGCTGGCCCCGGGCAGCGGCACCACCGGCAGGCCAGCCGCACGCACGGCAGCCACCAGCCGCGCACCGGGGTCGCTGATGGCGGGCGTGCCCGCGTCGCTCACGTAGGCGATGCGCTGGCCCGCGCGCAGGCGCTCGATCACGCCTTGCGCGGCCTGTGCTTCGTTGTGTTGGTGCAGGGCGATGAGTTGGCTGCTGCTGCGGTCAATGCCATAGGCGCGCAGCAGGGTCTGCGTGTGGCGCGTGTCCTCGCAGGCCACGGCGTCCACCAGCTGTAGCACGTGCAACGCGCGCAGGGTGATGTCGGCCAAGTTGCCAATCGGCGTGGCCACCACATACAGCGCCCCTTGGGGGTAATGCTGCGCGGCGGCGGCGTCCCGAGACGCGGCCAGGGCAGCCACAAAAGAAGCGTTCAATGGAGTTTCCTTTAACGAAGTCGATAGCCAATCAGCAGCCTCTGTGGCCACCACTGCCCTTTTTACCTTAGTCTGACGTGTCGCCCACGCAAAAGGCCCCGCTGCATCACGCAGCGGGGCCTTTATGCTGGATTCAAAAACTACTTGAGTGCAGCAATCCCCGCTTTGGACACCACTTCATCCTGCGAACCCGTGCCGCCCGAGCAGCCGATAGCACCAATGATCTTGCCGCCTTCCATGATGAGGTTGCCGCCACGCGAGGCAATCACGTCGTCGAGTGTGAGCAAGTAAATGTTGCCGCCTTCTTGCACGCCGTTCTCAAACGCCACGGTGTTGCGGCGGTATTTCACGGCGGTGCGCGCTTTGTGTTTGGAGATGTCGATCGAGCCGATCTGCGCACCGTCCTGGCGCTTGAAGGCCACCAGATTGGCACCCGAGTCATACACGGCGCAGTTCAAGGCCCAGCCGCGCTTATTGGATTCGTTCAGTGCAGCGGTCAACACGCCATCGGCGCGCTCCAAGGAGATCGGAGCACCGTAGAGAATGTGGTTGGGCATTTTTTCCGGCACGGCGTCGCGCGCGGTGGGCGCTTGAGCCTGAGCGGCGGTTGCCGTCAACAGGGCAAGACCAATAGAGAGCAACGAGGTTCGAAACTTGATGGACATGGGGGAACTCCTGAACTGTTTTTACTTGCCGAAGCCTTCAGCCGCAAGCCCCGTGCCAGCGACCGCGCCACCCCTCTCGGCAAATCAGGGCAACGCTGCATCATAGGCTTCAAGAAACTGGCGTACACAGGGATAATCCCTAGTTATGGGCACAGAAATTAGCAAACAAAAGGTGGTGGTGGGCTTGAGCGGCGGCGTGGACTCGGCGGTCACCGCTTGGCTGCTCAAGCAACAGGGCCATGAGGTGATCGGCATCTTCATGAAGAACTGGGAGGACGATGACGACAGCGCGTATTGCTCCAGCAACATCGACTTCGTGGACGCCGCCGCCGTGGCCGATGTGATCGGCATCGAGCTCGAACACGTCAACTTCGCCGCCGACTACAAAGACCGGGTCTTTGCTGAATTTTTGCGTGAATATCAAGCGGGCCGCACGCCCAACCCCGACATCCTGTGCAACGCCGAAATTAAGTTCAAGGCTTTCCTGGATCATGCCCTGCGCCTAGGGGCCGAGAAGATTGCCACGGGTCACTACGCCCGTGTCCGGCTGAACGACATCACCGCAAAACACGAGTTGCTCAAAGGACTAGACCCCTCCAAAGACCAGAGCTATTTTTTGCACCGCCTGAACCAAGCACAGCTTTCCAAAACGCTCTTCCCCATCGGCGAGCTGCACAAAACCGAGGTGCGCCGCATTGCCGCCGAGATTGGCCTGCCGAATGCGAAGAAGAAAGACTCCACCGGCATCTGCTTCATCGGCGAGCGGCCCTTCCGCGAATTTTTAAACCGCTACATCGCCAAGGAGCCGGGGCCCATGAAGGACGAAAAAGGCCGCGTGCTGGGCCAGCATGTGGGCCTGAGTTTTTACACGCTGGGGCAACGGCAAGGCTTGGGCATCGGTGGCATCAAAGCGAAGGGAGCCCAACGCGGTGGGGGCGAGCACACGCCCTGGTTCGTCGCCCGCAAAGACATGGTCACCAACACCCTGTGGGTGGTGCAGGGTCATGATCACCCGTGGCTGCAATCCCACGCCCTACAAGCGCAGGACGTGAGCTGGGTCGCAGGTGTGGCGCCTGTGCCCGCTGAATTGGCCGCCAAGACGCGCTATCGCCAAGCCGATGCACCCTGCACACTGCAAGCCGCCACGGCGAGCACCTTCGGCCTGCAATTCCCACAAGCCCAATGGGCGGTGACGCCGGGGCAATCTGCGGTGCTCTACGATGGCGAGGTGTGTCTGGGTGGGGGTGTGATTGTTTGATTCGATGGTTGTGAAAGCAGCCCGTGAATAGCCCCCTATCCGTCACGCGACCTGGTGCATGGCGGGGTGCTGACGGACTGGCTGCAAAACGATGCGCTGTGGGTGCCGTCCACGCCATTGCGCGCATGGTTCGATAACCCATAAGACAAGCCAGTCAAGGTTGATTGGGTGGCTTCGACTCAGGCAGCTCCCCCTTGTCGCGCCCAGAGAACATCGTCCACCAGACGATGACAACCAGCACAAGCAGTGCGCCTAGCGCTTCAACCAAAATCAGACCCATGAACGATCTCCTGAAATGGGTGGGGGTGGGCTGCATTGTAGGAATGCTGGCGGCGTGTGGCGGTGTGCCTGCACCATCGCGCGCGCCGCATGCCCCTGCGCCCAACACCGCGCCCGCATCCGTGGCGGCCTCGC
>CANCDA010000210.1 GCA_947374705.1 Comamonadaceae bacterium
TGCACCAGGCGCGCGAGTTCTGCGTGTTCAATGCTGCGCCGACTGTAGAAGACCCTCATGCGGATATCGTCGGGGTCGAGCCGTGTGAGAAAGGCCAGATGCTGCGCTTCGTCTTCGGGGCGGATGGGGCGCAGCGTGAGCGTTCGGCCCTGCCATTGCAGCGTCTCTATCAGCTCGCCAGGGTAAGGGCGGATGGCAAAGTTCTGCTCGCCTGCTGGGGCGCTAGCACTGAGGCGAATGTTCATGGGCAGTTGAGTGGGGTGACACCCGATTGAGCGTCACGAACTCACTGTAGCCATCATCTCAATTCGCCACTTGATGCAGGACAAGGAATGACATTCCAGCTCACCACTGTTGAACAGCTCAGTCCCTCGCCCCTGCGTTGATGAAGGCCACCACATCATCCAGCACGGGTGCCAGGCCATGCAGCGGCCAAGCCATGGCCCCAATCAGGCTCATATGGTTGACGCGTGCATACAACTGCACTTGAACTGGCACGCCCACACTGCGCAAAAGCGACGCCAGCCCTAGCGTGTTGCGCTGCGGGTTCACCACGCTGTCCTCTACGGGTGCGGCCAAAAAACTGCGGGGTGCGTCCTTCGACACGTAGCTGATCGGCTGTGTGCCCTCGGGGTAGTTGGGGTGGAAGAACACGGGCTGGGCGTCCGGGTTGGTCATCGGCAGAAATTCGTAGGGGCCCGCCAGCCCGATCCAGCCCGCCAGTTCACGCGGGGAGTGCCCGGTCGGGGCCAGGCGCGTGGCGTCAAGCGCCAACATGGCCGCGTTATAAGCCCCGGCGCTGTGCCCCATGACAAAGACGCGCCGTGGGTCGCCGCCCAGGCGTGCCGCCTCTCGCAAGCCGTAAGCCAAGGCCTGCGCACTGTCCGACAGGAAATCCGGGTAACGCACCTCGGGGTAGAGGCGGTAATCAGCCACCAGGGTCAACACACCACGCGCCGCCAAAGCTTCGCCGACAAAACGGTAGTCCGCCCGCTCACCCCGGTTCCACGAGCCGCCATAAAAAAACACCACCACCGGGGGACCGCTGGTTGAAGCGGCAGCGCTAGGCGCATACACGTCCAACCGATGACGCGGCAAGGGGCCGTAAGGTAAGGATTCTTGAACGCGATGCGACCGGATCGACGCCACAAAATTCAATGCGGTCGCGGGGAAACTGACTGCGACACCCATAACGATGACCAACAACGCAAACGCTATTCCCCCAGCCAGCAACCAAAGTGATTTCATGTGCTTCGGCCTTGTCTCAAAAACTCACCTGCAAACCCACTTTCAAACTCCGCCCCGGCAACGGCACCTTGCCGGGCACGGTCTGCGTGAGGATGGAACTGCTGGAGTAGGCCAGAGTGTCGCCCGCGTTGTCCAGCCGTGCGTACCAAAGCGAGTTGGTGGAACCTGACTTGGCTTTGAAGGTCAAGGCCGCGTTCCACAGGGTGTAGCCATCGGTCGCCAGCTGGCCCACGGGCACGCGGCTTTGCGCGGCGAGTTGATCCAGGCCCAAGCGCGCACTCCACGGCCCGCTGGCCCACAGCAGGGTGGCCCCGGTGCGCATGGGGGCGATGCGCGGCAAGGGCTGGCCGGTGCTGAGGTTGTCGGCTTGCACGGTGTCCCAACGCAAGGCCAGGTCCAAGGTTTGCGCGCCTTCCATCAGGCGCAGTTTGCCGTTGGCCTCTAGCCCGGTGAATCGAGCTTGAACTTGGGTTGTGCTGTACACCGGCACGGGTGCGGCCAAGTTGGTCGGCTCCAGCGAGATGTAGTTGCTGAACTGGTTGGCAAAGGCCTGCACGCTGGCGCTATTGAAACCACGCTTCCAGGCTGCGCCCACGTCCAGGTTGGTGGAGCGCTCTTTGTCCAGGTTGACATTGCCCACTTCAAACGTGTTGGTGGCCACATGCACGCCGTTGGCAAACAGCTCGGTGTCTTTGGGCGCGCGCTCACTCCACGCGAGGTTGGTGGTGAGCTGCCACTCAGACGCCACTTTCCACAAGCCGCCCAGCGCCAAACTGGCCGGGTTGAAGTTGCGGCTTCCTGGCGTGAAGCGGGCAATCGATGGGTTGCCCAGCGACTCCACCTGCACCGACGCCAGCCGCGCACCCGCACTGAGCTTGCCCCAGGACGTGGCCAGCTCTTCATGCGCAAACATCGCCATCTGTGCAGTGCGGCTGTAGGGGGCAAAGGCCTCGCTGCCGTCAGCCGAGAAGTTGCTTTGCTCCATCTGCAGACCGATCACGCCCTCAAGCGCACCGAGCTTGGTTTGGCGTGCCTCAACGCGCAAATCGTTGCCCGTGTTTTTGAACACCGTGCCGGGCACGCCAGCGCTGAGTTCGGTGTGCATGTAATCACTGCGGCTGAACTGCGCTTTAAGACCTTGAAACCAGCCCGAGAGTTGGCGCACTTCGCCCTCTAGCGCGTAGCGGCTGGACTTCATATCGATCTTCACCTCGTCTTCGGCCACCGTGCCGTACTGGGTGGCAAAGGTAGAGACCGATGCGCCGAGGTAACCGTGGTCAAAAAACAAAGAGCCCCCCAGCGCACCGCCGCGCGTTTCACTGGCCGAGTTGCACAAGCGGCTCGCCACGGTGGTGACACCGCCCTGCGTGCACGCAAGCGCTTTTGGCACGCTCACGTCGTCGGTGCGGCGGGCCTGTGCGTCCACGTGCAAGGCATAGCGATCGTTGCCGCTCTCCAGCATCAACGCACCGCCGCGTTCTGCATTGCCCGTGGCCAAGCCCACATCGGCCTTACCCGAAACGCCACCCGCGCTGTCAAACAAAGACTCACGCGGGATGCGGTTGTCAATCACGTTGACCACCCCACCCACCGCGCTGCCGCCATATTGCAAGGCCGCTGGGCCGCGCAAGACTTCGATGCGCTCGATGGCCAAGGGGTCTAGCGTGACGGCGTGGTCGGCACTCAAACCCGAGACATCCACCGTGGCCCCGCCGTTGTTCAAAATGCGAATACGGTCGCCGTCCAGCCCGCGGATCACCGGGCGGCTGGCGTTGGGGCCGAAGTAGGTGCTGCTCACGCCGGGCGTGCCGTCCAGCGTCTCGCCCAGCGTGGTCTTGGCGCGCAGCAGCAGTTCCGAGCCGCCGTATTGCGCTGCGGGGGTGATCAGATCCGTAGCACCGAGCGGGTTGCCGGTGATGGTGATCGTGGGTAACTCTTGAACCGGTGGCGGGCTGGCCGCGTTTGTGCTGGGCTGGGCTAGTGCGCCCGAACTCATCACGGTGATCAGGGTTGCCTTCAGCCATGGGTATCGCCCATGCGGCGTCAAATTTGTCATGTCATGCCTCTAAGAATCCAAAGAACGGGCGGATGTGGCACTGGCGTGCGCAGACCGGCCGAGCAAAGCCGATTCAAAGAGACACAGGGGGGCCGCGCGCTTGTAGGCGCAGGGGGTGTTGAAGCAGAAGAAGAACTGTGGCCACGGCCAAAGGTGGCAGCGGCATGAAGACGGGCAAGGCTTGCGGCGGCGCATCCGCTAGAGCATCGGCATGGCTGAGCTGATCAAAGGTGGAGCAGTCAGCGCCTTGGTGGCCTGCGAATAAGGTGGCTAGCAATCCAGCTTCACTACCCGCCACAACGCCCGACACAGCGCCCGTCTGCGCGGTCACAACCGATCCCGCCAGCTGCGGGCCGTGCACCACGCGGTGCGTCAGACCCAATAGTTGCGCCCACAACAAGGCGCACACCAACACCAGGGCCAGGCAAGCGGCCCATGGTTTGCGGTGAATGCGTTGCGCGAAATTCATTTCAGCAGTGTTGCAAAGTTCTTGCGCAGCTTGGCCACCTTGGGGCCAGCCACGGCCACGCAATAGCCTTGGTTGGGGTTGTTTTCAAAGAAGTCCTGATGATAGTCCTCAGCCGGCCAGTAGTTGGCCAGAGGCAGCACCTCGGTCACGATGGGCGAGCCAAAGACGCCCTCTTTCGTCAGCTCATCCATCAAGGCCTGCGCCTCTTGCGCCTGCTCGGGCGAGCCGACATAAATACCGCTGCGGTACTGCGTTCCCGCATCATTGCCCTGGCGGTTCAGCGTGGTCGGGTCATGGATGACAAAGAAAATTTCCAGCAGTTGACGCAAGCTCACCTGCGCCGCATCAAAGGTCAGCCGCACCACCTCGTTATGCCCCGTGCGCCCGGTGCACACCTGCTCATAACTCGGGCGCTCAACATGGCCGTTGCAGTAACCACTCTCCACGTCCGTCACCCCGCGCACACGGACGAACACCGCCTCAGTGCACCAGAAGC
>CANCDA010000211.1 GCA_947374705.1 Comamonadaceae bacterium
CAATGCGACAAGATGCGGGTACGGGCATGGCCGCGCAGCATTTGGGCCCAGCGTCTGGCGGTTTGCCAGTTGCCATTGTTGTCAGCGGCCAGGCCGGGGCTGACGATCAAAACCAGCGGCAGCATCATGCTTAATCCCCTTGCGCCCAAAAAACCGCGAACCAGCCCTGCGCGTCTTGCCAGACGCGGGTGTGCTGGAAACCGGCCTGACGCAGCAATGCGTCGAAATCCGCCCCCTGGTATTTATAAGAATTTTCGGTGTGAATGCGCTCGCCCGCCACAAAGTCGCGCTGCCCATCGGGCCAACGCACCGTCACGTCGTGCGCGGCTTGCAAGTGCATTTCGATGCGGGACTGCTCAGCATTAAAGAAGGCTCGATGCGTCCAGTCCGGCACGGCAAAGTCGCTACCAATCAGGCGGTTGATGTAGAGCAGCAGGTTTTTATTGAAGGCAGCCGTCACGCCCAGTGCGTCGTCGTAAGCGGGCTCCAGAATCGAGATCGGCTTGACCAGATCGACACCGATCAACAGGCCGCCACCCTGGCAGACCAAGCGGGCTTGCGTCAAAAACGCCAGTGCCTCGGTGGGGGTGAAGTTACCAATGCTGGAGCCGGGGTAAAACAACACGCGTGGGCCGTCGCCCACCTCGGGTGGCAGGGTCAGCGTGCTTGAAAAATCAAGGCCTACGCCGATCATTTCCATGGTCGGGTTCTGGCGCTGCAAGCGCTGCAAAGTACCCCGCAAAAAATCGACCGAAATGTCCACCGCCACATAGCGGCTGGGTTGCAAAGCCTCGAACATTCGCGCTGCTTTTTCGCAGTTGCCAGCACCCAAGTCCACCAGCGTGGCCTGCGTGGGCAGGGCTGCGGCGATGGAAGCCTTGTGCTCGTCGAACAAGGCCGCCTCAGTGCGCGTGGGGTAGTACTCCGGCAGCTCGGTGATGGCCTCAAACAAGCGCGAACCCAGCGCGTCGTACAGGTATTTGGGTGAAGTGGTTGCTGCGGGGGCCAGCAGGCCCGCAATCAACTCTGCGCGCACGGCCGCATGGTCTTCATGGTGAAGTTGGATGAACTGCGGTTGGCGGTAGGGGGCGTTTTCCATCTGGGGCAATATAGCAGTGAGGTGGGGGCATCTTGCGCGCTATCTACGGCGTGCTTTTAACCACCGCATAGCGCGCCAGCGTCTTTAGCCTTGCCTCAGCATGGTCAACGATGGGCTGCCTGGGCAGATGAATCTCCTTTGCACTCAAGTGCGCCAACTCGGGCAGGTAGCGCTTGATGAATTTACCCTCGGCGTCAAACTTCTCACTCTGCGTCACGGGGTTGAAGATACGAAAGTAAGGCTGCGCATCGCAACCGCTGGACGCCGCCCATTGCCAGCCGCCGTTGTTGGCAGACAAGTCAAAGTCAATGAGTTGCTCGGCAAAGTAGCGCTCGCCCCAGCGCCAGTCCAGCCCTAAATCTTTGGTTAGAAAGCTCGCCACCACCATGCGCAAGCGGTTGTGCATGTAGCCGCTCTGCTTGAGCTGGCGCATGGCCGCGTCCACCAGCGGGTAGCCGGTGCGGGCTTCGCACCAGGCGGCAAACAAGGCATCGGCCTGTGCGCCTTGCTCCCACTCGATGCGGTCGTATTCCGGCTTGAACGCACCGTGCACCACATGGGGAAAGTTGGCCAAAATCTGCGCGTAAAAATCACGCCAGATCAGCTCTGACAACCAGGTCGCCGCGCCTGCTGATCCGGTGACGTGGCTGTCAAACATGTGCTGGTGGGCCAGCCGCGCCAGCTCGCGGATCGACACGGTGCCAAAGCGCAGATGCACGCTCAAATAACTCGGGCCTTTGACAGCGGGGAAATCGCGCGTGGCTTGGTAGCGGTCGATGCGCTCCAGAAAATTTTGCAACAAGGTTTGTGCGCCGGTGGCCCCCGTTGGGATGTTCAAAGCCTTGAGGTTGGTGGGCTCAAACCCAATATCCTGCAAGCGGGGTGCACGGCACAGCGCGGCGGGCAATATCTGCGACACATCCGCCCAATGCGCCGCGTAGTTCTCGGTGGGGTAGGCCTTGAGATAGAAGTCACCACCGGCTTGATTCAACTTCTTGAGCCACGCGTTCTTAAAGGGCGTGAACACGGTGTAGGGCTTGCCTTGCTGCGTCAACACTTCTTGGCGCTCAAACACCACGTGGTCTTTGAAGGTGTGCAACGCAACACCCTGCGTGTGCAAGGCCGTGCGCACCGCAGCGTCACGCGCCAAGGCCTGGGGTTCATCGTCGTGATTGGCGACCACCGCTTGCACGCCCAAGCGCTGGGCGATGCGCGGAATTTCATCCACGGCCCGCCCCTGCAAGACGATCAACCGCGCACGGCCTGCGCTCATGGCTTGCATTTGCGCGTCCAAATCCTTCAACGATTCGAGGATGAATTCCACCCGCCGGTCGGCACGCGGCAAGCCTTGCAAGAGGTCGGTGTCCAGCAAGAACACACCAAACACCGAGGGGTGATTGTTCAGCGCGTGGTAGAGGGCCGCGTTGTCGTACAAGCGCAGGTCACGGCGAAACCAGACGCAAGCGCTGTGGATTGCCGCCTGCGCGGGGGGGAGGGGTGTCTGAAGGGTTTCAATGTCCATGGGCCAGAGTGTAGTTTTGCTCACAAAGCCATTTCCACCCGCTCAGCGCCCCAATGAGACAATGGGCGTCTTTGATTCCCTCTCTCCCCCCAAGGAAACCCCTCCCATGAAACGTCGCACCCTGCTGGGTACTGCGCCCGCCTTGCTGCTGCCAGCCGCTCTGGTTCACGGCCCCGCTCACGCCCAGGCGGCCTACCCGTCCAAGCCCATCCGCTACATCGTGCCCGTCTCCGCAGGCGGTGGGGCCGACATGATTGGCCGCACGGTGACTGAGCGCTGGAGCAAAGTGCTCAACCAGCCCATGATCGTGGACAACCAAGGCGGCGGCGGTGGCGTGATTGCCAGCCAGAACACAGCCAAGGCCGTGCCCGACGGCTACACCCTTATGCAGGGCTATGTCGCCACCCACGGCACCAGCCCGGCCACGCGCAAGCTGCCGTTTGATGCCGTTAAAGACTTCACGCCCATCGGCATGATCGGCGGCACACCCAATGTGCTGGTGATCAATGCCGCGCTGCCGGTGAAAAACATCAAAGAGTTCATCGAGTATTTGCGCAAAAACCCGGGCCGCGTGAGCTACGGGTCGTCGGGCGCAGGCTCGCTCACGCACTTGACCATGGAGCTGTTCAAGCAGCAGGTCAACTCCTTCATGGTGCACATCCCCTACCGTGGCATTGCCCCGGCTTTTACCGACCTGATGGGCGGACAAACCCAGGCCATGTTCCCCGGCCTGGCGGCAGCCATCCCCCACATCAAATCGGGCCGTGTGCGCCCACTGGCGGTAACCGGCTTGAAGCGCCACCCCCTGTTCAAAGACGTGCCCACGCTGGACGAGTCCGGCTTCAAAGGCTTTGACGCCATGCAGTGGTACGGCGTGGTGGGGCCTGCGGGCTTGCCAGGGCCAATAGTCAAGCAGCTCAATGAATCGCTCAACAGCGTGCTCAAAGCGCCTGATCTGCGCGAGAAGCTCTCGGTCGAAGCGGTAGAACCCATGCCCATGTCCCCAGAGCAGTTTGCCGCTTACATCAAGGCCGACATCGCCCGCTGGACCAAGCTGGCGCGTGAGCGAAACATCGAATTAGACAACTGATTTTTTTATAGAAAGACCTCTCCCCATGGCCCGCAATACCCAGGTCGCCGCTGACCACAACGCCCCCGCGATCACGCAAATCCTCGCCCAGTTTGTCGCCACCCACCCCTCCAAGGGCTGGAGTGATGCGGTGGATCACGAAGCCCATCGCACCTTCGTCAACTGGTTTGGTTGCGCCGTGGGTGCGGCACAGCACGAGTCGGCCCACGCTGCCCTGGCCGCCGTGCAACTGCTGCAACCCTCAGCCCAGGCCAGCGTGCTGGGCCGCACTGAGAAGGTGGACATATCCAGCGCCGCGTTGATCAACGGCATCACCTCCCACACCTTTGACTTTGACGATACCCACCTCAAAACCATCATCCATCCCGCAGGCCCCGTGGCATCCGCCATCCTGGCGCTGGCCGAGCACATGGGCAGCAGTGGTGCCATGCCGGGCAACTTCACCGGTCGTGCCCTGATCGACGCGCTGGTCATCGGCATTGACGTGGCCTGCCGTGTGGGCAACGCCATGTACCCCGACCACTACGACCGCGGCTGG
>CANCDA010000212.1 GCA_947374705.1 Comamonadaceae bacterium
GCGGAAGCTCTGTGTTTTCAATGGAGTCAAACAGGGCCGTTTGAGGTGGTGGTGGCACGGCCTTTTAATCACATTGGTGCGGGCCAGTCCCCCAGTTTTGCAATTTCCGATTTCGCCCGGCAGATCGCCGAAATCAAGGCGGGCAAGCGCCAGGCCGTCTTGAACGTGGGCAATATCGAGGCCACGCGTGATTTCACCGATGTTGGCGATGTAATTGCGGCCTATGCACTGCTCTTGCGGTTTGGGCATAACGGGGAGATTTACAATATCTGTTCCGGGGTCGAACGTTCAGTGCGTTCGCTGCTGGATAGGTTGCTTGAGTTGACGTGCGTAAATGCGGACATTGTGATTGACCCGCTGCGCTCACGCCCTTCCGAGCAACCCCGCGTTTGGGGGAGTCACGAGAAGCTGTCACAACACACCGGGTGGCAACCTGGCGTGTCGCTCGATGATTCCCTTTTGAGTCTTTACAGCTACTGGAAAGAAGAAATTGAAAAATAAAAGTGCACTGGTGACCGGCATTACCGGCCAGGACGGGGCTTATCTGGCCAAGCTCTTGCTGGACAAGGGCTACGCCGTCCACGGGCTTCATGCCCGCCGCTCCACCGACACGCTGTGGCGCTTGCGCGAGTTGGGCATTGCGAATGAGGTGAACTTGATCGAGGGCGATTTGACCGATCTGTCCTCCACGATCCGCAGCATGGAGCAGTCACGCGCTGATGAGGTTTACAACCTGGGCGCACAAAGCTTTGTGGGCACGTCTTGGGGGCAGCCGGTGCTGACGGCCAACGTGACCGGTGTGGGCGCTTTGAACGTGCTGGAGGCGGTGCGCATTGTGAACCCCAAGGCGCGCTTTTATCAGGCCTCCACCAGCGAGATGTTTGGCCTGATTCAAGAGGCCATGCAGAGCGAGACCACGCCGTTTTACCCGCGCAGCCCCTACGGCGTGGCCAAGCTGTATGCCCACTGGATGACGGTGAATTACCGTGAGAGTTTTGGCCTGCACGCGTCAAGCGGCATTTTGTTCAACCACGAGTCACCGCTGCGCGGCATTGAGTTTGTGACGCGCAAGGTGACGGACGCGGTGTCGCGCATCAAGCAGGGCCAACAAAAAGAGCTGCGCCTGGGCAATATTGACGCCAAGCGCGACTGGGGCTTTGCGGGCGACTACGTGGAAGCCATGTGGTTGATGCTGCAACAAGAGGTGGCCGACGACTATGTGGTGGCCACGGGGCAAACCACCACCGTGCGCGACATGTGCCGCATTGCGTTTGCGCATGTGGGCTTGAACCACGAAGACCATGTGGTGATTGACCCCAAGTTTTACCGCCCAGCCGAGGTGGAAGTGCTGCTGGGCAACCCGGCCAAGGCCAAGGCCAAGTTGGGTTGGACGGCCTCTACCGACTTACAGACACTCATCACCATGATGGTGGACGCCGACATGAGGCGGGTCAGCAAGGAGTAAACATGACATCGGGGGCAGATCTGAACACTGCACCAACTCCGCAGACGGTCACGATTCATCTGCAAAAAATCCCCCTGCTTGCTGGGGTGGATGAAATCGCACTGAATCGTATGGCCGCAGCTTTGCAGATTAAGAAGGTAGAGCGTACGCAGCAGGTGATAGAAAAGGGCACGGTCGGGGAGCACCTTATTTTTCTGCTGGCAGGTCGTTTGCAGGTGGTTGATTTGACCGAGGACGGGCGGGAAATTGGCTTGAATTTTTTGGTGCCAGGGGACTATTTCGGCGAACTCTCTATCATTGACGATCTTCCCCGTGCAGCTTCTGTCGTGGCTTGCGAGCACTCCCTAATCGCTCTACTGCCCAAGCAACAAGCGCAGGCGTTTATCTATCACACCCCTCTGGTGGTTGAGCGCATGTTAAAGCGCATGGCGAACTCCATCCGAACCGCCACCAACTTCCGCGCCATAGTGGGCATACCGCAAGCATTTCAGCGCGTTTTTGCGCTGCTGAACCAGTTCGCCAAAGTGGCCCCGGGGGGCTTGGTTGTGATTGAAAAAATGCCGACCCAACAAGAAATTGCCATCATGGTCAATACCAGTCGAGAGACCGTGTCGCGCGCCATCAACACCTTGATCGACAGGGGGGTGGTGGAGAAAGATTTACGCCGTCTGATTGTTCGCGCCCCCGAGGAGTTGCGCAAGGCCATGTTTTCTGTCCCTGTGGGTCCTACAAAAGAGGCACCCCACAAGGGGTGACCGAACAGGGGGCTGTGACATTACCGGTAAACTTGACGGAATATGTCTCACCCCTCAAGCCCCCATGGAATGAATGCGATGCGCCTATTTTTTGCGCATTTGTTTGTCAAATTACGTGAAGAAGACAAGATCAAGCACATGGTTTGGAGTTTTTGGTTGACCTTGCTTGCATTGATGCTTTGGTCAGCGCCATTGGCTTTTTTAGCGGTCTTCTTGTTGGGTCTGGCAAAAGAATGCTGGGATGCACGCTACGGCAGCGGATTTTGTTTTTTTGATATGGCGGGGAATTTGATTGGCAGTACGGTCGGTTTATTGCTTATGTTTGTACTGGCGTTTGCGTTCGCACCCGTACATTCCTTATTCTGATAGCCCGTGAAAATCATCGTTAACGGCACGCTCTTGTTGGCCCCTTTAACGGGCATCGGGCAGTACATCCGCCATTTGTTTGGGGCCATGGATCAAATCGCCGATGCGAACGTAACGCTGTACTACAGCACGCATTGCGAAAAAGGCATGCGCTTGCCATCGGCCCAATCCACTGCCGTGGCTCAGCGAGGCTATAGCTTGCTCAAGCGTTTTGTGCCGCGTCCACGCGCGATTCGCAGGCTGGCAGACCGGGTGCTGTTTCGTTGGCACACACGTCACCAAGGGCAAGACGAGGTGCTCTACCACGAGCCCAACGGCATGCCCCTGCCCTACCAAGGCCCGCTGGTCATTACCGTGTGTGATTTGTCCTGCTTTGACCACCCCGAAACCCACCCCAAAGAGCGGGTGGAATTGTTTCAACGGGACTTGCCCAAGGCGATTGAGCGGGCCGACCACATCATTGTGATTTCACACGCCACGGGCGCGGCCTTGCAGCGCTGGTTCAACGTGGACGCCTCGCGCATCACCAACACTTATTTGGCGGCCGATCCGCGCTTCAAACCCCGCAGTGTGGCCCGCTTGACGCCCGATTTGGCCAGCCTGGGCTTGACCCCTGGCGGCTATATCTTGAGTGTGGGCACGCTGGAGCCACGCAAAAACCTCTCGGCCTTGTTTGCCGCTTATGCGGGTCTGCCAGACGCCCTGCGCCAGCGCTACCCCTTGGCGGTGGCGGGCATGAGTGGCTGGAACACCGAGGGTTTGATGCAATCGGCCCAGGCCTTGCTGGCACGGGGTGAGCTGCGCTTGTTGGGCTATGTGCCAGACGCCCTGATTCCGCCGCTGTATGCGGGGGCTGCGGCCTTTTGCTACCCCTCGCGTTACGAGGGTTTTGGTCTGCCTGCACTGGAGGCGATGGCCTCGGGCGTGCCGGTGCTGACGTCCAACACCACCTCGCTGCCCGAGGTGGTGGGCGATGCGGGGCTGATGGTGGACCCGGACGATGTGGACGGCCTGCGTGAGCGCTTGCGGCAGTTGCTGGAAGACCGTGCCTTTGCCGACTCGCTCGGACAGCTGGGTCTGGTGCGGGCCCAAACTTTCAGCTGGGAGCGCTGCGCGCAAGAAACCTTTGCGGTGTACCAAAAAGTGATGCAACAACGTGGGCACGCCTTATGAAAAAAATTCGCGTTCTACAAATTTACCGCACCTACTTTCCCGAGTCTCAAGGCGGGCTGGAAGAGTCGATCCGTCAGTTGTGCCTGGCCACGCAGCCGCTGGGGGTGGAGAACACGATTTTTGCCTTGGCGCGAAACCCCGTGCCCGCCGAAATGACGCTGCCCGAAGGGCAACTGGTGCGCGCGAAATCCTGGTTTGAAATTGCCTCCTGCAACTTCGGCACCTGGGAGGCCGTACAGCGCTGCCGGGCTGCGGCCGAGCAGTGCGACATCATTCAAATTCACTACCCTTGGCCTTACGCCGACTTGTTGCTGCCTTTGATTCGCACCCGCCATCAACCCGTGCTGGTGACCTATGTGTCTGACATCGTGCGTCAAAAGGGGTTGGGGCGACTGTACGCACCACTGCGCCGTTATTTACTGGGCCAGGCCAAGAAAATCGTGGTGTCTTCCCCCAACTACGGGCGCAGCAGCGATGTGCTGGC
>CANCDA010000213.1 GCA_947374705.1 Comamonadaceae bacterium
GGCCGCTTCCCGCACGATCTTCAACTTGCCCGCCTTGACGGTGAGCTTGATCGGGGCCAAGCCATAGGCATCAATGGCTTCGGCCGTGAAGCGCAACACCGTGCGCTGCTTGTCGGCCAGCTTGACCGGCCCAGGTTTACCGGTGATGCGCAATGGCGAGCTGGCCTCTAACTGCACTTGCACCTCTTGCGCGCTGCCAGAGAGGTTGGTCAAGTCCAGCGCGATGGTGGCGGTGTCACCCGGCGCGATGAAGCGGGGCATAGCCAACTCGGCCACCAAGGGGGCTGCCACCACCATTTCCGCGTCCACACTGGCGTAGCTGTCAGCGGTGCTGGCCACGGCCATCAGACGCAGCGTGCCGTTGAAGTCGGGCAGGGTCACGGGCACAGTGGCTTCACCCTTGGCGTCCAGCAGCACGGGGCCACTGAAGATGTCCACTAGCCGCACTTTTTTGGGCAAACTTTGGCTATCACGCTTACTGGCGTCACCACCAAAGCGCTGGCGTGCTGTGTTGCCCTCCATTTTCTCGATCAACTTGCCATACAAGTCCAGCAGGTCAGCGCCGTAGCGGTGCTTGCCAAAGAAAAAGTCGCCCGGGTTGGGTGTGACGTAGCGCGTGATGTTGAGGATGCCGACATCCACCGCCGACAAGGTCACCATGGCCTGTGTGTCCTTCAAGGGTTGACCGGCGGCGTCGGTGAGCTTGATCTTGACGGGCACTTTTTGCTCGGGCGCTGCTTTAGCGGGGGCGGTTATCGCCAGTTTGAGTTTGCGGGTGTCACGCGCCAGTGGCAGATGCACCAAACCCAGGGCACGGGCCGGTGTGATGCGATCCCCCTGGCTGCCCGGGCGAAACGCGGTGACGGTGATGTAGAGGTCATGGCGACTCCAGGCGGGATCGACCGGTATCTCCACGCCCGTGCCGCTGGTGCGCACCTTGATGCGTTTTTGGTAAAGCACTCGGTCGCCCTCCACCGTGACCAGGGCTTCACCGTCATGCGGTGGGGTCACGGTCAAACGCGCTTTGTCGCCGGGTTTGAAGGGCGCGCCCTCCAGCTTGAGGCCCACGCGGTCGGGGCGATTGCCCATGTCGTCCGCGTCTTGTGCACCCCAACCGGCGTAAAAGCGGTAGCGTGTAGTTTGCTTGGTTACCGGGTCTAGCAGCTCTAGGCGGTAGCGGCCGTATTTCACGGGCAAGGCGATTTTGTTGCGCTCGGTCAGCGACAGGCTACGGGCCTCGATCAACTCTTCTTCCGTGTTGTAGCCACTGTTCCAGCCCCGGTTGTCGTCATAGCGCCAATACCATTGGCGCTCTTCGCGCACCAGCCGCAGTTGCAGGGCGGTGGCCGGGGAAAACTTGCCTTCGCTGTTGACGCGGGTCAGCTCGAACTCAGCCAAGCTGCCCTCTTGCGCCACATCACGGTCAAACAGCGGGCGAATGCCAACCAGCACATCAGCGGGCCACCACACGCGCTCAATCGAGCGCACCACGGGGCGGCCGCCCGACTCCAGCAAACTAAAGCTGGCATTGACCTTCATCGGCGACTTGCGCTCGCTCATGTCCAGGGAGACGTCCACCTCGGCCTTGCCCGCTTCGTCCAAACTGGATTCGCCCACGTCCTTGCGCTTGCGTGCGGTGTCGTCATCAAAGTCACCAAAAATAAAACCAGGCCAGCTCTTGGGCAATGCCTGGCGCATGCGCTCGGTAGCAACACTGGCCAGCAAACGATTGCCCGCGGCTGGCGCGCCATACAGGTAATTGCCCTCAACCCGCACAATCAGGCCGTCGCCGCCTTGCAGCGCCTGTTCAGGGGCTTTGAGATCGAGCTTCATGCGCTCGGGCAAAAATTCTTCCACCTGAAAGCTCCAAGCGGCGTCGGGGCGTTTGGCGGCAGGGTCAAGGCGGGCTTCGAGCATCCAGCGACCTGTGGGCGCGCTGGCGGGCAAGCTCAAACTGTGTTGGTAGTAGGCCGCGCCACGGGCATGCGGGCGCACGATTTCGGTAGAGACGCTTTCGCCATCGGGCTTCTTGAGCACCAGCGTGATGGGCTGGGCCGCAGCGCTGGCTGACGCCGGTAGCAAGCGACCATCGGCATCGCGCGCCAACACGGAGACGGTGAACTGCTCACCTGGGCGGTACAGGTCGCGCCCTGCGTAAACAAACAATTTCTGGTTGCGTGAGGGGTGACCTCCCACGTCAAACTCAGACAAGTCCAAGGCCGGATCACGCAGCGCCAGCACCGATATTTCTTTGCCGCGCCGTGCCACGATGGCGCGCGCTTTGTCGATGCGCCCCAGCAAAACCGCATGGCCATCCCCATCGGCGCTGGCTTGCGCCAGACTCTTGCCGTTCTCGTCAATCAGCGTCAACTCCACGCCGCGCAAGGCCTCTCCGCTTTTGAGTGAGGTGGTGAAAACATCGGTCTGCGCGGCATGGCGACGCACGTGCAAGCCAATGTCGGTGACGTAAAAATAGGTGGCCTGGTAATCCCACCCAAAACGCCCGGGCGGGTTCATGATGGCGACGTAAATGCCGGGCTCTTGCAGCTCTTTGATTTTCTCCACCGGCAAGAAGCTCACATTGCGCCGGTTGGGACGCTCATCGGTTTTAAAGCGTGAGAGGTACACGCTGCTGGACATCTTGCGCAATTCATCGAGCTGATAGCCCGGCACCGTGCCTTTGAGGCGGCGGCTGGCGTCGTTGTAGCCGCTTTCGTAGTAGCCCTCTTCTTGCTCTTCTTCGTTAGAAGCATTGGTTCGCCGCTCGCGCCGTCCACCGACTTGCTCTAAAAAAGCGGGCAGCGAAGCCGCCTCAATCCGCAAGAACTGCACGTCCACCTCGGGCGTGTTGACGGTGACCACGGGAAGGCCACCGTTTTGATCGGCTGGTAACACGACGCCACGGCTGGCGAAATAAAACGAGGTCGGCATGGCCTCGCTCTTGACGCTGCATTTCTGCGCCTCACCCAGCGTGCCACCCGCAGCGGCGGACAAGCCCGGCTCCATCGAAATGTTGTAAGTGCGGTCAGGCGTTGCGAAGGGCAGGTACAGCATGCGCGGGTTGTCACCCAGCACCCAGCGGGCTTCCACTGGTTTGGCAGTCTGAGCCGATTCGCCTTCGGTCGCCTTGAGCAACTTGCCCCAGTCTTGCGAGCGTGAGAGCGGCTGGCTGAACATCACCGCTACCGCAGGTGCGCCATCCAACAAGCGGGCTTTGCAATCGACCCAGGCAAAGGGCTGCTCACTGCCTATTTCGACTTGACTGGGCAGGTCGCTCACCGATTTCCACTGCCACGCACCCCAGATGGCCAGCAGTGACACCAACGCGCCCACTGCGGCCCCCATCAAACGTTTATTTTTATCCACGTCACCAACTCCCTTGGGTTAATTTAG
Source organism: Comamonadaceae bacterium (assembly GCA_947374705.1). Classification (GTDB taxonomy): domain Bacteria; phylum Pseudomonadota; class Gammaproteobacteria; order Burkholderiales; family Burkholderiaceae_C; genus CANCDA01. Next base: position 3,394 of record CANCDA010000213.1, read on the forward strand.
AAACCAGTGCGAGAGAATAGCGCATGCCCTTCAAACCCGAACCCCCCTACACCCACGGCCAAGCGCCCGCGACAGCCATCCTCTTGTGCAACCTGGGCACGCCCGATGCACCCACACCCGCTGCGCTGCGGCGCTACCTGGGCGAGTTCCTCAGTGACCACCGCGTGGTGGAAATCCCCAAGGCGCTGTGGTGGCTGATCCTGCACGGCATCATCCTGCGCTTGCGCCCGGCCAAGTCGGCCGCCAAGTACGCCAGTATCTGGACAAAAGAGGGTTCACCGCTCAAGGTCTGGACAGAAAAACAAGCCAAGCTGCTGCAGGGCTGGCTGGCCCAACGCGGCCACAACGTGCAGGTGCGCTACGCCATGCGCTACGGCAGCACGTCCATGGCCGAACAACTCGATGCCCTCAAGGCCGCTGGCGCGACCCGTGTGCTGGTGCTGCCCGCCTACCCGCAGTACTCGGGCACCACCACCGCCAGCATCTCGGACGCCCTGGGCCAGTGGGCCGCGCAGGTGCGCAACTTGCCCGAGCTGCGATTTGTCAACCGCTACCACGACGACCCCGGCTACATCAGAGCCCTGGCCCAGCGCATCACCGCCAGTTGGCGCGCCAACGGCAAGCCCGATCAATTGGTGATGAGCTTTCATGGCGTGCCCGAGCGCACCCTGCACCTGGGCGACCCCTACCACTGCGAGTGCCTCAAGACGGCCCGCCTGCTGGCCCAACAACTCGGCCTCGCCAAAGACCACTACAAGGTCACCTTCCAGTCCCGCTTCGGCAAGGCCAA
>CANCDA010000214.1 GCA_947374705.1 Comamonadaceae bacterium
TCTGGGTAAAGCCCACGGTGGCACGGTCCATCCAGATCGCCATGAAGTGGCAGCCAATACCGGCCATGGCGCGTGAGCCTTCGGGCACTTTGGTGCTGGTGTTGTGCGGGCAGCCTGAGCAAAACCAGGGCTGGCGCTCGGCGGGCACATGCAGTACGTGCATGGCGCGCTCTTTGGCCTCCAGCAGCGCGAGCTGACTGTCAATCCGGGTGGCCCAGTCGCCGCCGATGCCGAGCTTTTTGAGCCGCTTGGCAATGGCGTTGGCAATCAGCGCGGGCGACAAATCAGCATTGGCGCGCAAGAGCGTGCGCGCGCTCGGGTTGGGCATAGACCACTCGCCGCCTGAGAAATCACCCTCGATCTCATCAAACTTGCCCAGCACATGGGGCCGCACATCGGCGCGCCAGTTGTACAGCTCTTCCTTGAGCTGGTACTCAATGACCTGGCGCTTTTCCTCCACCACCAAAATCTCTTGCAAACCCTGCGCAAACTCACGCGTGAGCTGCGCCTCCAGCGGCCACACCACGCCCACTTTGTGTACGCGGATGCCCAGCTGGCGGCAGGCGTCATCGTCCAGGCCCAAGTCCAGCAGCGCTTGGCGCGTGTCGTTGTAGGCCTTGCCGCTGGCGATCAGGCCAAAGCGGTCGTTCTTTCCTTCAATCGCGTTGTAGTTGAGTCGGTTGGCGCGGATATAGGCCAAGGCCGCGTACCACTTGCTGCCAAACAGCCGCGCCTCTTGGGCCAGCGCCGTATCCGGCCAGCGGATGTGCACGCCGCCGGGTGGCATTTCAAAATCGGTTGGCAGTTTGATTTGCACCCGCTCGGGGTCAATCATCACTGTGGCGCTGGACTCGACAATCTCCTGGATCGTCTTCATGCCCGCCCACACGCCCGAAAAACGGCTCATGGCAAAGGCGTGAAGCCCTAAGTCCAGAATCTCCTGCACCGTGGCCGGAAAGAACACCGGCAGGCCGCAGGCCTTGAAGATGTGGTCGCTCTGGTGCGCGGCGGTGGAGCTCTTGGCCACGTGGTCGTCACCCGCCACCGCGATCACCCCGCCCCAAGGTGTGGTGCCTGCCATATTGGCGTGCTTGAACACATCTGAGGTGCGATCCACCCCCGGCCCCTTGCCGTACCACAGGCCAAACACACCGTCGAACTTGTTCGAGCCCGGCGGCGCAAAGCCGAGCTGCTGCGTGCCCCACAGCGCCGTGGCGGCCAGCTCTTCGTTCACGCCGGGTTGGAACACGATGTTTTGCGCTTTAAGGAAAGGCGCGGCCTTCCACAACGCCTGGTCATAGCCACCCAGCGGCGAGCCCCGGTAGCCGCTGATGAACCCTGCCGTGTTCTTGCCCGCCAACTGGTCGCGCTGGCGCTGCAACATCGGCAGCTTGACCAGCGCGTTCACGCCGCTCATGAAGGCGCGGCCGTAGTCGAGTGAATATTTGTCGTCCAGCGTGACGGTGTCCAGCGCTTGGCGGATGTGCTCGGGCAAGGGGGCGTTCATGAGGTCTTTGTCTCCAGAGGGCTTGGAGCTATCTTGCCGTAAAAAATAGGCAAGTGCTCAAAATGCAATCAAGCTTGAAGCAACCAATCCACCGCCGAGTGCAATTGCACCCCTGAGGGGAGCTGGGTTGTGGCGGGGTGATCCAGCGCGATCAGATGCAAACTCGCTGCGGGCCATGTGGGAGCCGCATCTTGCAGTGCCCGCACTTCGCGCGCCAGCGTTGCGGGGTCGTCTAAGGTGGCGCAGACCTGGATCAGCGCCTCATCCCCCGCCGCACTGCGCACATGAAAGTCCACTTCAAATCCCGCTTCTGTGCGCACATAAGCCGCATCCAAACCCCGGCGTTGCAACTCATGCCACACCACGGTCTCCAGCGCATGGCCGGTGTTGGCTTTGCCCGAGCGGTCAAACAGCGCGCTCAAGCCCGTGTCCACCGGGTACACCTTGCGCGGGTTGACTTGGCGACGCCGCACTGAGTCGGTAGCCACACCCACACTGCTCAACAAAAACGCGTCCTCCAGGTGCGCCAGCAGGCTGTGCAGCGTGTCCTTGCTAACAGCCACGCCGCGCGACTTGAGGTCGGCGTGGAACTTGTTGATGCTGAAAGCCCCGGCTGCGTTGCCCAGCAACTGCTGCACCAGCCAACGCAACACCTGGGGTTGGCTGAGGTTGTGGCGCTCCACCACATCGCGCAGCAAAACCACGTCCACATAGCTGCGCAAAAGCTCGGTGCGGTTGCGTGTGTCCAGCCCCTGCGCTTCGGGGAAGCCGCCGCATGCCAAGTAGTCCAGCAAGGCCTTGCTCAGGTGAGAGCGCTCACTCTTGGTGAGGCGATCTGTGGGTTTGTCGGGCAATTGGTTGGCCGGGTTCACACGGCCAGCATGGCGCAATGCCTCGCGAAAGCTGAAAGGCGCCACCATCGCCTCCATCGCCCGCCCGCGCATGTTGGTGGCCACCTCGCGCGCGAGCATGCGGGCCGATGAGCCTGAGAGGAATAGCTCGATGTTCTCACTGTCCAAAATGCGCCGCGCAAAAAGCTCCCAGCCCGGTACAAGCTGAATTTCGTCTAGGAAAAAACAGGCGCGTCGCGCATCACGCCAAGCGGGGTTGAGTTTGTAAAACTCTTCGATCAACAGGCCCAAGTCGCTCACCTGTAGCCCGACCAATCGCTCGTCTTCAAAGCTGAAATAGAGCAGGCCGTCGCGCTCATGCCCAGCGGCATGGCGGTCACTCAATAACTGCCACAGCAAACTGGTTTTACCCGCACGCCGCATGCCCACAATGGCCGTGGCCTTGCCCGCCACAGTGGGCAACCAGACATCACGCCGCGTGAGCGAGGGCAGCGTTGCAGCTTGCGCATCGATGATTTTTTGGCGGATGACGGAGCGGTATTGGTTGTCCATGGAGGACTATTTTATCGAATATTGTCCGTTTTAAAAGGACAATAATTGGAATCTGACCCTTATTGATTTTTCTACCTCGGCCACAGCACCCACAGCCGCAACGGCTGCTTGAGGCGCCCGGCCAGCTCGGCGGCGCTGGCGTCCCAGCCGGTGAAATAATCGGCCCGCACGGCACCCGTGATGGCGCTACCCGTGTCTTGCGCCAACACCAGTTTTTGCAGTTGCACCTGCGGCCCGCTGGAGGCCAGCCACACCGGCGTGCCGTAGGGGATGCTGCCGGGGTCTACGGCGATAGATCGCCCCGGCGTTAAGGCCACGCCCTGTGCGCCGCGCGGGCCAAAGGCGGCATCCAGATCGCTCAAGGCCTCTTCCCGAAAGAACACCACACGCGGGTTGCTCCACAGCATCTCGTTCACACGTCCAGGGTTCTGGGCAATCCAATTTTTGATGGAGGGCCAAGACGCATCGCGCAGCGCGCCTTGGTCCAGCAGCCAGCGGCCCACGCTTTTGTAGGGCTGGTCGTTAGAGCCCGCAAAGGCCACGCGAATCAGGCGCTGCGTGCCATTGGCTTCAGTCACACGCACGCGTCCTGAGCCTTGAATTTGCAGCACGAGCGCATCGACCGGGTTGGCCAGATAAGCAATCTCGCGTCCGCGCAACATAGCCTGCACGGCGGGTTGGGTGTCGATCTCTTGGCGCGTGTACCAGGGCTTGCGCTGCGCCAGATTGACGGGCGGGCGGTACAGCGGCACGGCGAACTCGGCCGTCGCTGTGCGTGAGCCCTCCAGCACCGGCTCGTAGTAGCCGGTGAGCAAACCCTGAGCATCACCTTGCAAAGCATCCACCCGGTAGGGCTGCAGGCGCGCCATCATCCAGGTACGCTGCTCATCACCACTGCCTAGGCTCAAGCGGCGCACTTCAGCACACAGCGGCGCAAACGTGGGGCCGGGGCGTTCACAGCTTTTAAGCCAAGCGTTCCAGGCTTCATGCAGCGGGTCGTCTTGCCAGCCGGGCAAGTCGCTCCAAGTCACAGGCGTCCAGCGGCTGCGGGCCTGGAGGCGCACTGGGCCTGGCGCAGGCGTGCTCTCACCGGTTGCGGGGCGCGTTTCTGCCGTCGGCGAGGCCGCCACGGATGCGGGCGCGGTGTTGGGCGCAGGGGCATGCGGCGCGCGCGATGGTGCAGGCACACCGCCACACGCCGCCAGCATTCCTACAATGCAGCCCACCCCCACCCATTTCAGGAGATCGTTCATGGGTCTGATTTTG
>CANCDA010000215.1 GCA_947374705.1 Comamonadaceae bacterium
GCCACACCAAAACTCAGGCGATCAAACGAGGTGAGCAGTGACGTTTTTTGCATTCTGAGCGTGTCCAGCCGTTGCATCAAGCCCAAGCCGCGAGAAACATGTGCTGTCAGCAGCTTCAACCACTCCGCGTCGGTTGAATCAAACGCAGAGTCGAGGGCATCCCGAAAAATGGACAGCACCGTAGTAGGCAAGCCGGGTACGCCTTCAAAAATGACGCCCACACACACGCGTCCGATGCCCAGGGTGCTGAGAAATTCTCGATAAAAAGGGGTGGCCAGAAATTCCTCGCGCGGCACAATGTCCGGGTCCAGCAGTGTCGCCCCCGTGCACAACAGCCCCTTGGCCTGCAAGCCCTGCGCCCAGATGTCTTTGTCAATGTAGCTGCTTCCCCAGGTTTGTAAGGCGGATTCAGCAATGCCGGCCGGGAAGACCAATCCGCCGTGCTGTGGTGCCAGAAAAGGGGTGAACAGCAAACCTTTGCTAGAGCCGATTGACGCGGCAATGGCGGCCACCACCTCACTCCATCGCTCGGGGTGAACACTGGCGTCATAGATTTTGTGCACCAATGCCGATAGATGATGCGCATCGCGGTGCGATGCGGTTGTTGTTGCTGCTGGCTGTTCCAAGTCGCTCCCCTCCTCGTTTTCTGCAGAAATAGTGTGCCGTTCCTTGTCTCCCATCTTACTCATAACAAGATTTGCGCCGAATTTTGCAAACAGTGAACGAAAAGCGCATCCCGTGTTTATGGGGGTGGATTTGCCCGGGGCTGCCGATGGCGATTCCTCGCATTTTGTGCTAGCCTCGCGGCATGAATGCAGTTCTAGACCCCCTGGTTTCTGAGTTTGAGACCGAGACTCAAGCGCTAAGCTATGACCGTTGGTTTAGAGCCAAGGTTGAGCAATCGCTTGCAAAGGCCAACGACCCCGCCACGCCGCGTTACACCACGGACGAAGTGATGGGCCGCATGGACGCCATTATCAAAACCGCTGAAACCAAGCATGCTGCCCATCGTTTGGCTTGATAGCGCACTTGACGACCTTAGCCGCATTACGGCGTACATAGCAGACATCAATCCGACAGCGGCCTACAGGCTCAACGAAAGGCTGCGGGATGATGTTGATGTTCTCAGGCAAGCGCAAGTTCAGTTTCGCTCGGGCCGGGTCGCTGGAACTCATGAGTTTGTAAGCCATCCAAATTTCATCATCGTGTACCGCCGCACACTGATCGCCATTGAGATTCTGAACATCGTGCATTCTCGGCAACAGTATCCAAAGTTGGTTTGAGGCGCGTTGCGGGATCGATTGCAGATAGGCTCACTGCACGAAGACCTGAACGCGGGTGAAGTCATTGCCGGTGTGCGCCTACTTAACCAGTTGGTGTTGAAGGCTTGAAGCTCTACGAATGAGAGTTATTAGATTTAGATTGATTTTTAACCTTGCCGCCGTTGGGCGCGGGTCTGTCCAGCGCAAAGCGGCTGAGCACACACCACAAGGTGTGCGACAAATAGCCACCGTGCTCGTCAATCACATTGGAATGAACGGCAGCATTCCACACGGGTGACCATGCCGGGCCAATGGTGGGGATTTGAACGCGTTGATCGCTGGCGATGTCCACGCCTGCATCTCTGGCCGCATTGCGACACATGGAGTTGTCTTTTTTTGTGTCCAAACACTGATGGCGAGTTGCGCCATGGCGGATGTTGATCCTAATGCGTTCTTCGTTTGAACATGGCTCACCTGAAACTGAGGCTGTATGTTTGGTGCTTGGTTTTACATCGGCATCCGGTTTGGGTAGGGTAAGCCAAGATTGTGTTTGGATTTTCGGACATGGGTCATTTGAGTGCTTTTTACAGGCGTAAACCTTGTATTCCGTGTCCCACCCGGTGGTGTGGGTCGCGACCATAGCCGCCTTCTGCCAGTCCATGAAAGTGGACTTGTTCTCTACCGGGCATTGAGGGTGTTGGGCCGGTGCGTGCGCGCCCGTGAATGCGTAGGTGGTTGACTTTCCAGGCGGATCATCGAATTCAATTTCATGGCTCACACCTCTCAGATCAAATGCCATGGTGGGGTCAGACGTGCCTTGACTGAGCTTGAAGGGTAAATAATTGCCGATGGATTGAATGTCTTCTGGCTGGCCCGTATTCCAGTTAAAAACCCGGTGCGCTATAGGCAAAAACTTCCCCACCGCCGTGTCCCAGGCTTTTGAGTCATCGGTAATTTCATTGAAGTATTTGGCCGCAGTCACGGACACCACCACGGGGCTCCCAGGTGGCGGCGCTTTAATGGAGTGAGCGGCTCGTTGCACGTCAAAGAAATGGCGCGCCTCTGATGCAGGGTTAATCAGCACCACCAAATCGCCCACACCTCGAATTTGATCTGCCGATTGCGAAGCCGAGATACGCTCTACCAGAGTGTCAGACAGGCCCTGAATTACGATGTTGCCGCCCAAGCTATGGCCCAAAACCGTGAGCTTGTTCTCATGTCTGTCGTTCTCCTCTCCTTTGACGAGTTGTTCAATGTCAAGAATTTGGCGTCCAATCGATTTGGCAATCGCGTCGCTGCGTGGCTTGCGCCAGAGGATGGTCGGAATAGCAAGCCGATTAAGCGCTTGGGCGTGCCAAGACTCTCGGTCTGGGTCATTGAAGTCACTTTTCTCATCAATCATGCGGCCCTGCCAACCGATGAAGATGCCTATGGTTTTGCTGGGCGAATTGCCCGCCACATTGCCCCGTTGATTCGCATAATTGGCGGACAGAGAAAGCAAAGTGTGAAAGCGCTCGACGTCTTCGCTGCCAATGTGCGCATCATTGCGCCAACCGTGAACGAAGAGCAACACGTTCACATTCTTCTGCGCCTTCAGGTGTGTTTTCAGTGCATCCCATTGGGCGGGTGCAATCAAATGTCCGGCATCGTTAAATTCCAGAAAAGCCAAGTCATAGTTCACCGATTGATTCACATGGTGTTGAATGGCGCAGTCATAGACAGAGTTGCCTGTCGTTTTGAAGGGTTCGTGCAGACGCCTGTGTGCTTGATCACTTTGCAAAGGGTGCGTCATCGTAGGAATGGCATTGTCCTGCCCCCCACAAGACTTTTCGGGTGATGTGCCAACGAGTGGGATGAGGTGACGGTAAGCCTTGGACTCGTCAATCGTGCTGCTGGCAAAAATATACAAAACCGTTGCACTGACGAACGCCACCACCATCGCACCTAACACAAAATTCACGCCCAGGCCAAATAAATGGGCAAGAATTCTTCTCGCGATCCGCAACACACCCAACCCAAGGCTGCGCCCTGCATGGATGTTGCGTTTGAGCAGGCTCGTCACTCTTTGCTGCATATTTTTACCTTCAAGCAGGTGGAGAATTTCAGAATGAACTCAAAAATTCATCAGCTACCGGGTGGCTGTTTGACAATGGCGGCGGGTGGGCGATGGTTTGGACATTGTGAAAATCCTTATTTTTTCGACCAAACCCAATACTGCGCAACCGTTTCATTGGCATTTTTCAAACCAATAATGGGCAATACTTTGACGTCGTTAGGGTTTGCCAACACAGGGGGGATGCTGGCTTTTACGGCATCGCCCAATGGCCGATCACCTAAAAACTGAGTCATCGTTCCCGCAGACCGGTTGATGCGCCAATGTATGACGTCAGGCCCCAAAATTTTGGTGATATCGGCGTCTTGAATCTGCCCGCAATGGGCAGCCATGCAGATGTTCCGCCATTTTTTGATGACCTTAATTTCAGTCCCGCAGTCCATTAACTTGCAATCGACAGGGTCGCAATTGGTAGGATTGCAGCCCCCTGCATATAAAGGGAAATGCGCGGATGCCAGCGTGACTTTAGTGCCATTTTTTAATGCAATTTGGGTTGATGCTGGTACCAAGGTTGCGTTGGATATTGTTTGTGAGTGCGTGACTTGGAGAAACAGCATCACGCTTGCGACTAGAGCGATTAAAGGTTTCATGTTTAAATTGCTGCGTTGTTAATCTAAATTACTTCCCTGAATCCGTGACTTCATAGCCAAAATATGTTGATTTCCCTATTGAAATCAACGACTTAGTCCTCATGTACGACTCACCCCAAAGGTGAGCCCCAACATGACCGACTTCATTATCAAAAAACTGCCCTACGACCTCAGCTCCCACG
>CANCDA010000216.1 GCA_947374705.1 Comamonadaceae bacterium
CGCATGTGGTTTGGTGCGCCCGTGGCTCTGGAATGGTCGGGCCTGGCCTGTGTAGAGGCGGCTTATGCGCAGGGGCGTGGCGTCGTGTTTCTGACGCCGCACATGGGTTGCTTTGAAGCCACGGCGCAAGGCCTGGCTGAACGTTTTGGGGCTGCGCATGGCGCGTTGACCGTGTTGTACCGTCCAGCCCGTCAGCCCTGGCTGGCCACGATCATGCTGCGCGCTCGCCAGCGCCCGGGGCTGGAGACGGCGCCTACCACCCTGGCCGGGGTGCGCCAGATGATCAAAGCCCTGCGCGCGGGCCGCGCCGTGGGCTTGTTGCCCGACCAGGTGCCACCTGAAGGCATGGGCCAATGGGTACCGTTTTTTGGCAAAGACGCCTACACCATGACGCTGGGTGCCAAGTTGGCCCTGCAAACCAAAGCTGTGACGGTGTTGACCTGGGGCGAGCGCCTGTCTTGGGGGCGCGGATTTCGTCTGCACTTCAGCGAACTCTCGAAGCCGCTGTCGGGCGATTTGAACGAGGCCGTGGTGCAGATCAACGAAGCCATGGAGCGCGTGATCCGCCAGTGCCCGCAGCAATACCTGTGGGGTTATGAGCGCTATAAGCAGCCCAGGCAGCAGCCCGAACAACACACCTCAGGCGGGGGCGAGTGATGCAGCATCCCGGCCTTGTTTTCATGCGCTTGATTGCGCCTCTGCCTCTGCGCTGGCTGCGCGCCTTAGGTACGGGTCTGGGGCTTGTGCTGTATGTGCTGGTGGCGCGCCGACGCAAGATCGTGATGGCCAATTTGGCGGCTTGTTTTCCTCAGCGCTCATTGCAAGAGCGCCGGCAGTGGACGCGAGAGGTGTTTGTTTATTTTGTGCAAGCCTGGTTTGACCGGGCCTGGCTTTGGCACGGCCAACCCGAGACGGTGCGACATCGGCTCAAACTCACGGGGGCCGTGCACGAGTTGGCAGGCCGCGAGCCCACTGTCATTTTTGCGCCGCATTTTTTTGGCTTGGATGCGGCGGGCACGGCGCTGAATCAGCAGGTTGATCGGCCTATGACCAGTATTTACTCACCCCAGTCCAATGCGGCGGTGGACGCGTGGATCCATACGGGGCGCAAGCGCTTTGGTCATCTGCGTTTGTTTTACCGGCACGAGGGGGTCAAACCCATCATTTCGGCACTGCGTGCAGGTGAGCTCTTATATCTTTTGGCAGACATGAATTTTGACCCCAGTGAATCGGTCTTCGTTCCGTTTTATGGTGTCACGGCGGCGACCGTACCTTCGCTGTCGCGCTTTGCCAAGCTCGGCCGCGCCAAGGTGGTGCCGGTGACCGCACGGATGACGGCCACGGGCTATGACATCGAAGTGCATCCGGCGTGGGCCGATTTTCCAAGTGGAGATCTGGTGGCCGACACCACTTTCATGAACCGCTGGTTGGAGCGCGTGATTGACACCATGCCGTCCCAGTACTACTGGGTGCACCGGCGCTTCAAGGACAGGCCTGAGGGCGAAACGCCGATTTACTGAGTGATTTCGGGCTCGGCCGCAGCAGGCAGGGCAGGGTGGGCCCACTGCCACAGCACCTGGGCCACGTCTTCAATACCGATGCGCTTGGGGGCAGAGAAAAGCCGAACCTCGCCGCCACCGGCTTGCAGTTGCATGATGGACACCGCTTTGGCCCCTTCGCTGCGGGTGAGTTTGTCAGCCTTGGTCAGTACCACTAAAAACTTCAGCCCGGCTTCCACGCGGGGGCGAATGATGTCGAGCAATATCTCATCCAACTCGGTCAGGCCATGGCGGGGGTCGCACATCAGCACGATGCCTTTGAGATTTTCGCGCGTGACCAAGTAGTTGGCCATGACCTGTTGCCAGCGAATTTTGTCGGCCTTGGGCACGGCGGCGTAGCCGTAGCCGGGCAGGTCGGTCAGCACGGCGTCGGTTACGCCCTGTTTGCCCAAGGAAAACAGGTTGATGTGTTGGGTGCGGCCAGGTTTTTTGGAGGCAAACGCCAGCTGTTTTTGCTGCGTCAGGGTGTTGATGCAGGTGGATTTGCCCGCGTTCGAGCGGCCCACAAAGGCGATTTCTGGCACGTTCAGCGGGGGCAAAAAGTGGAGCTGAGGGGCAGTCGTCAGAAACTTCGCGGTGTGCAGCCAGCCCATGGCGACGACGGCCGCCGATTTTTCTTCTGAGGGGGTGGAGGGGGTCGCGGTGAGAGGCTTGGGCGTCTTGGAGGGGGTAGTCATTAGCACCATTGTAGAATCTTATGGTTTTGCTCAACCGATAACCTCTGATTCGAACCATGAAATTGCTTGCTCACCTGTTGATGGCCACCTTGCTGGCAGCACCTGCTTTTGCCAATGCCGCAGAAGATGCCCATTCCCATGCGGCAGCGCCTAGCGCGCCAGTCAAAGTGGCTAAGCCTGATCTGGCTGCGGGTTCAGCCAAATTTGCGGCAGTGTGTGTGGCTTGCCATGCCGCCGATGGCAACTCGACCATCACGGTCAACCCCAAGCTGGCCCAGCAACACCCCGAGTACCTGGTCGCCCAACTGGAAGCCTTCAAATCCGGCAAGCGCAACAACGCGGTGATGAAAGGCTTTGCCTCCGAGTTGAGCGATGCCGACATGAAAAACATTGCCTACTGGGTGTCCTCGCAAAAAGCCAAGCCCGGTTTTGCCAAAGACAAAGAGCTGGTCGCCTTGGGCGAGCGCATCTATCGTGGTGGCATTTCAGATCGACAAGTGCCCGCCTGTGCCGGTTGCCACAGCCCCAATGGCGCAGGCATTCCCTCGCAGTACCCGCGCCTGAGCGGCCAGCACGCTGACTACTCGGCGCTGCAGTTGACGGCTTTCCGTGACGGTACGCGAAAAAACAGCCTGCCCATGACCCAAGTGGCGGCCAAGCTGAATGACCGTGAAATCAAGGCCGTGTCCGACTACATTGCCGGCCTGCGTTAATTAGACGGAACCTGCGCCTCATTTCGCGCTCTGAGCCAGGGCGGGTCTTGTTCAAAGACCCGCCTTTTTTATTGAATTTTTTGCACGGCACAATCCACCCATGACTGTTTCCACCGAGGGTATTGAACTCAAGTCCGCATCGCGCCCGCTGCGTGCCGCGGTGGAGTTGTTGTCGTCCATGCGGTTCTCCATCTCGCTGCTGACGCTGATTTGCATCACTTCCGTCATCGGCACGGTGCTCAAGCAAAACGAGCCGATGAACAATTACGTCAACCAGTTCGGCCCGTTCTGGGCTGATGTGTTTGCGGCGATGAGCCTGTACTCGGTGTACAGCGCTTGGTGGTTTATGTTGATTCTGGCTTTTCTGGTGATCAGCACCTCGCTGTGCATTGCCCGCAACACGCCCAAGATCATCATTGACCTGAAGGCCTACAAAGAAAACATGCGTGAGCAAAGCCTCAAGGCGTTTCACCACAAAGCACAGGGTGCCTTGGTCGGTGCACCCGAGGCTCAGGCCCAAAGGCTGGGCCAGTTGCTGGCCACGGGCGGCTGGAAGGTCAAGCTGCAACAGCGTGACACCCCCGCAGGCCCGGCCTGGATGGTGGCGGCCAAGATCGGTGCGGCCAACAAGCTCGGCTATATCGCCGCCCACAGTGCCATCGTGCTGGTGTGTGTGGGTGGCCTGCTGGATGGGGATTTGGTGGTGCGTGCCCAGATGTGGCTGGGCGGCAAGTCGCCTTACACCGGCGGCGGGCTGATTGCCGATGTCAAGCCCGAGCACCGGCTGGGCCAAGGCAACCCCACTTTTCGCGGCAACCTGTTGGTGAGCGAGGGTGCGCAGGCCAGCACCGCCATCCTGAGTCAATCCGACGGCATCGTGTTGCAGGACTTGCCTTTTTCGATTGAACTCAAGAAGTTCATCATCGAGCACTACTCTACCGGCATGCCCAAGCTGTTTGCCAGTGAGATCGTGATCCACGATAAGGCCACGGGCGAAAAAATTCCCGCACGCGTCGAGGTCAATCACCCCGCCAACTACAAGGGCGTGGAGATTTACCAGTCCAGCTTTGACGACGGTGGCTCCAGCGTGAAGCTCAAAGCCCTGCCTATGAACGCGGCCACTCAACCCTTTCAGATTGAGGGCGTCATCGGCGGCTCATCCGAACTCACCAA
>CANCDA010000217.1 GCA_947374705.1 Comamonadaceae bacterium
CCCGACACGGCGGAACGAATGGCGCGGGCAATGCCGACGCCGATGTCTGCGGCGTGCAGCACGCGGAAAGCGGCCTTGCACAACGGCTTGGCGATGGCGAGCTGGTCCATCTCTTCATAGTCACCCTGCTGCAAATCAACGATCTCGCGTTCGCTGGAGCCGCTGATCAGGATCATGGGGAAGCAGTTGGTGGTGGCGTTGGTCAGCGCGGTCAGGCCGTTCAAGAAGCCTGGGGCGGACACGGTGAGTGCGATGCCGGGCTTTTGCGTCAAGAAACCGGCGGCAGCGGCCGCGTTACCGGCGTGCTGCTCGTGGCGGAAGGAAATGACGCGCATGCCTTCAGCCTGCATTTTGCGGGTGAGGTCGGTGATGGGGATGCCGGGCACGCCGAAGATGGTGTCGATGCCATTGAGCTTGAGGGCTTCAATGACCAGCGAGAAGCCGTCGGTCATTTCTGGGGTTTGAGTTTCGTTTGTCATAGTGGTTAGTAGTTCAAAAAAATCGTTCACCAGAATCAAGGCCCTTAACGGTGGATCGCACGGTGGATCACACCGTCACGTTTGTGTTCTTGGCTCGGCCTCATTGCAGCGTCGCGGTATGATAGAAGTTGATTGGGGTTACACCATTGACCCGGGTCAACTTTCACTGCATTTGAATTTCGCGGCACGGGTAGGTGCAGCGTCCACCCCAAGCAAGTTCAGCTCTCAGCGCCCATGTCATCCATTGAATCCCATCCTGATAAGAACATCATTCGCGTCCAACTTAGGCAGAACGTGGTTCTCAAGGCCATGGACGAGGCTGCCCAACTTGAGCTGGAATCCTTGTTAACAGTGGTTGAGTACAGCAAAGGCGATTACCTTTTGCACCAAGGTGTGCACGAGATGGAACAGTATTTTGTGTTGGACGGTATTCTTAAACGCGTCGTGGCCAACCAGCAGGCCAAGGAAATGATTCTTCGCTTTGCCGATGAACGCGATATGGAAACCAGCTATGCCGCGTGGTGCCTGAAAACGCCCACGCCTTACAGCATCGTGTCCGTGACCAAAGCGCGTGTCGCCAAATTGGCCATGCCGCAGTGGATAGCATTCATGGACCGACACCCCGAGGTGAAACAGCCTTTTGAGTACTTTGTGATGAACCTCATGAGCGAAATCATGGCACACACCATCACGCTGCACTTGCTGGACGCATCAGGCCGCGTGCACCGTTTTATGCGCAAACACCCGGAGCTGTTTGACCGCATTCCCAAGAAAGAATTGGCCTCATACCTGAACCTGTCGGCAGAGACTTTGAGCCGATTGAAGCAGCGCGGGAAAATTTAAGCTGAGTTGATCGAGCTGCTAAACACCGCTAGCTTGACCCCATCCGGTATTTTTCTGAACCCTCCATGTTGAATAAAACGCTGATATTGGGCATCGAGTCCTCCTGCGACGAAACCGGCGTCGCCCTGGTTCAAGTGCCGTCAGGCGCTGACGAACTGCCCACGCTCCTTGCCGATGCGTTGTACAGCCAGATCGAGATGCACCAGGCTTATGGCGGGGTGGTGCCTGAACTGGCCAGCCGCGACCATATCCGCCGGGTGTTACCGCTGGCGCAAAAAGTGTTGGCGGACTCGGGGCGGGCGCTGACAGACATTGACGTGGTGGCTTTCACCCGTGGTCCCGGTCTGGCCGGTGCGTTGCTGGTGGGGGCGGGGGTGGCCTGCGCTTTGGGTGCGGCTTTGGGTAAGTCGGTGCTGGGCGTGCACCATCTGGAGGGGCATTTGCTGTCCCCGTTTTTGAGCGCTGACCCACCTCAATTCCCGTTTGTGGCGCTGTTGGTGTCGGGCGGCCACACGCAGCTGATGCGGGTGGAGGGCGTGGGGCGCTACGAGATTCTGGGTGAAACGATTGACGATGCGGCGGGCGAGGCCTTTGACAAGTCGGCCAAGCTGTTGGGCATCGATTACCCCGGTGGCGCGGCGTTGTCCAAACTGGCGGAGCAGGGCGACGGCGCGGCCTTCAAGCTGCCGCGCCCGCTGCTGCACAGCGGTAATCTGGATTTTTCTTTTGCGGGTCTGAAGACGGCAGTTTTGACACAGGTCAAAAAAGTGGCGCTCACGCAGACGGCCCCGGTCGAAGACTGGCCTGCTCCATTGCGGGCTGACTTGGCCGCGTCCACGCAAGCGGCCATCGTGGAGGTATTGGTGAAAAAGTCTCTCACCGCGCTCAAGCTCACCGGCCTCAAACGTCTGGTGGTGGCGGGCGGCGTGGGGGCCAACACGCTTTTGCGCCAACAGCTCAACACCTTGTGCGCGCAACAGGGCGTGCGCGTGCACTACCCGGAACTGCATTTGTGCACCGACAACGGCGCCATGATCGCCATGGCCGCTGCCATGCGCTTACAAGCGGGCGTGCAGCAGGCCACGATGGCCTACAGTTTTGAAGTCAAACCGCGCTGGCCGCTGGATGCCTTGCACGGGCAAGTCTAAAGGCTGTATATTAATACAGTTATTTCGACTAAAGCGACTACAATCTGCCGCTATGGCTGTCAAACCCCTCTCCGATTATTCAGAAAGCTCCATCCGCGTCCTCAAGGGTCTGGAGCCGGTCAAGCAACGCCCGGGCATGTACACCCGCACCGACAACCCGCTGCACGTTATCCAGGAGGTGCTGGACAACGCGGCGGACGAGGCGCTGGCTGGCTTTGGCAAGAAGATCAAGCTCACGCTGCATACCGACGGCTCGGTCAGCATCGAGGACGATGGGCGCGGCATTCCGTTTGGGCTGCACCCGGAAGAAAATGCACCGGTGATCGAGCTGGTGTTCACCCGTCTGCATGCGGGCGGCAAGTTCGACAAGGGCAAGGGCGGGGCCTACAGCTTCTCTGGCGGGCTGCACGGCGTGGGTGTGAGCGTGACCAATGCGCTGGCTAAGCGGCTGGAGGCCACCAGCTACCGTGAGGGGCAGTGCGCGCGTCTCGTCTTCTCGGGCGGCGATGTGATTGAGCCTTTGACCACGCGGGCCAGTGGAGGCAGTGCCGAAGGGGATCGTAAGCAGGGCACCACCGTGCGCGTCTGGCCCGATGCCAAATACTTTGAATCCAGCGTGTTGCCTATCAATGAGCTCACGCACCTGCTGCGCAGCAAGGCCGTGCTGATGCCGGGCGTGACGGTCACGCTCACGATTGAGAAAACCAAGGAAGTCCAGACCTGGCTCTACAAAGGTGGCCTGCGCGACTACCTGATGCAAACGCTCAATGGCGACCCGGTGATTCCGCTGTTTGAGGCCGAAGGCTTTGCTGACGGGGCGAATGACAATTTTGCCGAAGGCGAGGGCGCGGCCTGGTGCGTGGCATTTACCGAAGACGGCCAGCCGGTGCGTGAGAGCTATGTCAACCTGATTCCCACCAGCGCGGGCGGCACGCATGAGAGCGGCCTGCGTGATGGTTTGTTCACCGCTGTCAAAAGCTTTATTGAGTTGCACAGCCTGCTGCCCAAGGGCGTCAAATTGTTGCCGGAAGACGTCTTTGCACGGGCCTCGTATGTATTGAATGCCAAAGTGCTGGACCCGCAGTTTCAGGGTCAGATCAAAGAGCGGCTCAACTCGCGTGATGCGGTGCGCCTGGTGTCCAGCTTTGTGCGCCCGTCGCTCGAACTCTGGCTGAACCAGCATGTGGAGTACGGCAAAAAACTGGCCGAACTCGCCATCAAGGCCGCGCAAACCCGCCAGAAAGCAGGGCAAAAGGTCGAGAAGCGCAAGGGCTCTGGTGTGGCCGTGTTGCCCGGCAAGCTGACCGATTGCGAGAGCAAGGACTTGGCCCACAACGAGGTATTTTTGGTGGAGGGCGATTCGGCCGGTGGCAGCGCCAAGATGGGCCGCGACAAGGAAAGCCAGGCCATCCTGCCCCTGCGCGGCAAAGTGCTCAACACCTGGGAGGTGGAGCGCGACCGCCTGTTTGCCAACACCGAGATTCATGACATTGCGGTTGCCATCGGCGTTGACCCGCATGGCCCTGGACCTTACACAGAAGGCAACACACCTGACTTGACGGGCCTGCGCTACGGCAAGGTCTGCATCCTGAGCGATGCGGACGTGGACGGCTCGCACATCCAGGTGCTGCT
>CANCDA010000218.1 GCA_947374705.1 Comamonadaceae bacterium
CAGACCTGCCGCGAAATGCAACTGCCCTTCTTTACCCAGCCCCCTGCGGTTGAATCAGCGCCCGACATGGCCCTGTGGCGCTTAAGCGTGGCGCAAACCGCGCCCGTGTTGGACTTGCCCTGGCCCCAGTTGGTGGAGTGGCATGGCGCCCAGCGTTGGGTGTGGGCACCGGCCTCGGAAGCACCGCGCCTGCGCGCCGCCGCACTTGCCGCAGGTGGCCACGCCAGCCTGTTTCGCGCTGCGCAGGAGGCTGACAAAAGCGTCGGTGTATTCGCGCCACTGGTCTCGCCCCTAGACCGCATCCACCGCGAGCTCAAAAAACAATTCGACCCCGCAGGCATCTTCAACCCAGGCCGCATGTTCTCGGATATCTGATGCAAACCAACCTCGCCCCTGAATACAAAAACACCGCCGACGGCCAAGCCGCCGAGGCCATCCTGCGCAAGTGCGTGCACTGCGGCTTTTGCACCGCCACCTGCCCCACCTACCAGCTGCTGGGCGACGAGCTGGACGGCCCGCGTGGGCGCATCTACCTGATGAAGGCGGTGCTTGAGGGCGAAACCCCCACCCGCAAAACCCAACTGCACCTGGACCGCTGCCTGACCTGCCGCAACTGCGAAAGCACCTGCCCCTCGGGCGTGGACTACGGCCACCTGGTGGACATTGGCCGCAAGCTGGTGGACGCCAAAGTCGAGCGCCCTGTGGGTGAACGCGCCTTGCGCTGGGCGCTCAAAGAAGGCCTGACCTCGCCCCTGTTCGCCCCCGCCATGAAGATGGGCCAACTGGTGCGCGGCCTCTTGCCACAATCGCTTAAAAACAAAGTGCCCGCGCCGCAAAACGCAGGCGCCTGGCCCACGCGCACCCATGCCCGCAAGGTGCTCATGCTGGCCGGTTGCGTGCAGCCGTCCATGATGCCCAACATCAACAGCGCCACTGCCCGCGTGCTGGACGCAGCGGGCATACAAACCGTCATCGCTCCCCAGGCTGCTTGCTGCGGCGCGGTGAAATTTCACCTCAACGACCACGAGGGCGGCAAAGCCCAGATGCGCGCCAACATTGATGCCTGGTGGCCGCATGTGCAGGCCGACGCAACCGGCGCAGTGGAGGCCATCATCATGAACGCTTCCGGCTGCGGTGTCACGGTCAAAGACTACGGCCACACCCTCCAAGACGACCCACACTACGCCGCCAAAGCCGCGCGCATCAGCGAGCTGACAAAAGACCTGAGCGAGCTCTTGCCCGAGCTGGTTGCCACACTCAAATCCGTTCTCCCTGAGCTTCTTCAAGGGATCGCACACAAAGCCCCCAAACTCGCCTTCCACCCCCCTTGCACCCTACAACACGGACAAAAACTGCGCGGCGGCGTGGAGCAGTACCTGGGCGACTTAGGCTTTGACGTGAAAGTCAGCACCAACGAAGCCCACCTCTGCTGCGGCTCCGCAGGCACCTACTCCGTGCTCAACCCCGACATCGCCTATCAGCTGCGCGACCGCAAGCTGGGCAACCTGGCCGAGATGCAGCCCGAGGTCATCGTGTCGGCCAATATCGGCTGCATTACCCACTTGCAAAGCGGTACGGCGACGCCGGTGCGGCATTGGGTGGAGGTGTTGGATGAGGTGTTGGCTATATGAAGTTCGACTCATATCACGGACTGCTATCGGCCAATTGCAGTCACTCGAGTTTCGAAATTATTAGACTTTCTTTTTTCGCGAGGGCTTTGTAAGTGCTTCCTCAAGAGTCATCCCGGAAGCCATTCTCTGATGAACTGTGGAGAAAGATATGCCAAATGCACAGCACGCATCAATAACTGCGGCAAAGGATTTACCATGAACGGTAATCGCCTTTGCATGGTTTGAGCGCCTCTCAGGAGGTGGATCAATCTCAAATGCTTGATTCAAGGTCCATCCGTATTCCTTCAACCGTTTGTGAACGAGCCTAGGATCTAACCCAAATGATTTGGCTGCAAGAGCTCTACTTGGGAACAACTTGCCTGCTACTTGAATTTCGACACCATTGACACTGGCGGGCCGTGGCACTGGAGGGGCTAGTCCAAACGCCTGGTCAACGGTCCAACCTTTCCGAAGTCGTACACTGGCTAGTGAAGGATCAACCCCATATTTCTTAGCAGCGGCAGTGACACTAGCAAACGTTGCCCCCTCTACAACGACTGGTGTCCCGCTCACATCACGGACTGGCTTCTCCTGCAAGTCAAACGCCTGCTCAACACTTAATCCACCTCGGAGCCTAGTTGCCACCTTTCCCGCTGGGATCCCAAAGTGGGTTGCGGCTTCTGAAAGACTTGAGAAGGATTGACCACTAACCGTTATCGCCTTGCCGGTAGTTTTACGGGGTGGACGGGGAGCAAGTTCAAATGCCTGCTGCTTATTCCATCCATGTTTGAGTCTAGAGCGCACAACTGATTCGCTCAGCCCAAATGCTTTGCACGCCCATGTGAAATTCACATATGAAACACCTTCAATTTCGTAGGAATTTTTCCGAGGTTGGCGAATTGGAGGAGGGTTCAAACCAAACGTTTGCTCTGGAGTCCATTCATAACGTTTCAATCGTTGTACTGCAGTTGCCTCTGGTATTTTGAAATGTCGTGCGGCCGCATTTAGGCTAATAAACGTTTTACCGTCAACCGTTATCTCTTTGCCCACTGTTTCGCCAGCTGTTCCGCCACGAGTCTGGTTGTATCCAATTTCTAGAGACTGAAACTGCTCAATGAGTTGTATCTCGAGAAGATGCAAACTTCGCCTATCCTTAGCGCCCGCGATGTACTCAAAAGAAAAGTTCTCTATGCCATCCCGCTGCATTGCCTGGTGAAGCAAATAACCATGCCCATTGACGCCATCGGAGAGATGTTGCTTCCATCGGTGTCTGAGACTCCGTGCTGTGATACCAACGTAGGGTTCACTTGTCAGCCTATTTGTAATTAGGTATGCCTTGTAAGTAGCCTGATCATCAACCCCACGTGTAATCTCTTTTAAGATTTCATGAACCGTTCTGGGTAGTGCTTTGTTTACTCTGGGCAAAGCACCAAAATCTTTTAGGTACTTCCGTACAGTGGTTCGCCGCTTAGCGTAGTTTTCGCGGTTGTAGTCGCTCAGACATGCACGGCACCAATGGTGAAGCCCTAACACGCCCCGTTTTTCATTGGAAAAAAAACTGAGGTCGGCAGGTTTCCAATCGGCGCACTTGGTACACAGCTTCTCGGTCTTCCCGCTTTGTTCACGAACTTTGTTGCCAATCGACATAAGTGGCACGTAGCATATCAAGGTCCGCTTCCACTGCAATCTAGAAGCCCGCAACTCGGTGCTGAAAGTCTGCAATGGGCACAAAGAGGACGCACCACAAGCAATTGATCAATCCACCGTCGCCCCCGACTCCCTCACAATCTTCGCCCAGCGCGCAATGTCCTCTTGCAGCTGAACTGCAAATTGCGCCGGTGTGGCGGTGGCCAGTTCCACACCCTGCGCCATCAGTTTCTCCTGTAGGTCCGGCGCGGCCAGCACCTTCTTCATGGCGTCTTGCAACTGCGCTTCAATCTCGGGCTTCACGCCGCGCACGCCGAACAGGCCGACCCACAGCGTGCCGCTGTAACCGGGCACCAGCTCGCCAATCGCAGGGATGTTGGGCAAGACCGATGAGCGCGTGGGTGAACTCACGCCCAGAGCAATCAGGCGGCCCGCCTTGAGGTGTTGCATGACGGAGGGCAGGCTGGCGAAGGCCATGGGCACTTGGCCGCCGATGACGTCGGTCATCGCAGGTGCAACGCCTTTGTAGGGGATGTGTTGCAGCTTGATGCCTGCCATGCTGTTGAGCATCTCGCCCAGCAGGTGATTCAGCGTGCCGTTGCCCGCCGATGCGTATTGGTATTGGCCCGGCTTGGCCCGGACCAATTTGAGAAATTCTTCCAGCGTCTTGGCCCGGAACGCCGGGTTGACCACCAGCACATTGGGCACCGAGCCCACCAGCGCGAGCGGGGTGAAGTCTTTCACCGGGTCGAACCCCGGCGTCTTGTACACAGCCGGGTTGATGGCTTGCGCGCTGCTGATGGTCATGAGCAGGGTGTGGCCATCTTTGG
>CANCDA010000219.1 GCA_947374705.1 Comamonadaceae bacterium
GAATGCGCTGGTAGGTGCCGCAGCGGCAGATGTTGGTCATCACATCGTCAATGTCTTTGTCGGTTGGCTTGGGGATGCGCTTGAGCAGATCGACCGCCGCCATGATTTGCCCTGACTGGCAGTAGCCGCACTGGGGCACATCCACCGCAGCCCAGGCTTTTTGGATCGGGTGCGAGCTGGTTTTGGACAAACCCTCAATCGTGGTGATGCGAGTGCCCACCAGTGCCGACGCGGGGATGGAGCAAGAGCGTGTGGGTGTGCCGTTGATGTGCACCGTGCAGGCCCCGCACTGCGCAATGCCGCAGCCATACTTGGTGCCCGTCATGCCTAGCACTTCGCGCAGGGTCCACAGCAGGGGCATCTCGGGTTCGACATCCAGGGCGTGGTCTTTGCCGTTGACGTTGAGTTTGATCATGGGTCTGTCCTTAAGAAAAAAGGTGAGAAAGCCGGGCGGCTTAGCGAAGCAAAGTGATTTATATAACTTTCCTGCTCACTCACCCATCCGTCAATACCCTAGGGTCATAGCTCGGTGACATCTCCCGGTGAATATGTTTCGCGAAGGGGGCTTCGTGCACAATCCCATTCCATGCTTATCCACCCCCAAATTGACCCGGTTGCCCTTCAACTCGGACCCTTGGCCATTCATTGGTACGGCTTGACTTATCTGGCCGCGTTTGGCCTTTTCATGTTGCTGGGCCTGCAGCGCTTAAAGCACCAGCCATTTGCATCCATCACCGGGCCCGGCGCGTGGAGTCGGCGTGATGTGGAAGACATCTTGTTCATGGGTGTGATGGGCGTGGTGATTGGCGGGCGCGTGGGTTATTGCCTGTTTTACAAACCGGGCTACTACCTGAGTCATCCGCTGGAGATTTTTGCGGTGTGGCAGGGCGGCATGAGTTTTCATGGCGGCCTGCTGGGCGTCATCGTTGCCATGCTCTGGTTTGCCTACACGCGCCAACGGCATTGGTTGCAAGTCACCGACTTCATCGCCCCTTGTGTGCCCACAGGCTTGGCCGCTGGCCGGGTGGGCAACTTTATCAACGGCGAACTTTGGGGTCGATTGGCTCCGCCCGATCTGCCCTGGGGCATGGTCTTTCCCTACAGCGGGACCCTGTTGCCGCGTCACCCTTCACAGGTTTACCAGTTCTTGTTGGAAGGTCTTTTGCTCTTTGCCCTGCTGTGGCTGTACGCGCGCCATCCGCGCAAACAGGGCCAAGTCTCGGCTGCATTTTTGGTGGGCTATGGTGTGTGCCGATTCATCGCCGAGTTTTTCCGAGAGCCCGACAGCCACCTGGGTCTGCTGGCCCTGAACATGAGCATGGGCCAGTGGCTGTGCGTGCCCATGGTGCTGGGCGGGCTAGCGCTGTGGGTGTGGGCGAGTCGTCAAAGTAGGGCAGCCACCGACTTGGCGTGAACCACTTCACCGTGCACAAATTTCTCATGGTTGGCCTCAACTTGGCCCAAGTCATAGAGGTAGTTGACCATCAAGCCGCTGGACTGTTTGAGGCCTTTGCGTGAGGGGTCGCCCAGCAGGTTGATGCGCTCTAGCCGCGCGCCATTGTCCAGGTGGAAACGTGCCACAGGGTCGGCCCCGCTCAAGATGGACTGATGGGCCAGGTAGGCGCTGCAAAGCCGCATCAGCGCGGCTTGCAGGTCTTTGGACAAGCCGCGTTGCAGCGTGGCATTGGCCAGCGCGCTCAGGTCGCCGTTGGTAGCCATGAGCAGTGCTTCTTTGGCTTCGCTCAGGCGCAGCCCTAAGCCCCGCTTTTTGCCGTGGAGGTGATGAAAGTCTGTGGTGGCATGCAACCAAGCCGCAAAGCCAGGAATGGGCGACAGGGTGCAAAAGGTCTTGATCTGGGGCAGCTCTTTGTGCAACTCTTCGGCCACGCGCTTGATCAAGAAGTTGCCCATAGACACACCACGCAAGCCCGGCTGGCAATTGCTGATGGAGTAAAAAGTTGCGACTTTGAACTGATCGGGTGACAAGGGTTTGGACTGTTTGTCGATCAGCGGCGTGATGCAGTTGGGCATCTCAGGCACCAGCGCCACTTCGACAAAAATCAGCGGCTCGTTGGGCAGCTGCGGGTGGAAGAATGCGAAGCAGCGGCGATCCGGGGCCAGTCGGCGACGCAGGTCGTCCCAACCGTCTATGGCGTGCACCGCCTCGTGTTCGATGAGTTTTTCAAGCAGCCGGGCGGGTGAATTCCAATCGACTTTTTGCAGCTCTAAAAAACCAGGATTGAACCAGCTAGAGAGCAGGTGCAGCAAGTCGTCTTCAAGTGAGCCCAGCTCGGGATTGGCCTTGAGGTTGCGCAACAGTGTGCTGCGCATAGAGACGATTTCCGCAGTGCCGCCCGGTGTCCGGTTGATGCGGCGAAACAGTTCTTGGCGGGGAGGCTCAGACACCTCGATGAGTTGTTTGAGGTGCGCTGCTGACTGGTCGCTGGCGTAAGCCTGGGCGGCGCTGAGTACCTCGTCTGGATTGGGGGCGAAATCACGCACCAAGCGCAAGAAAAACTCAATCAGTTTGTCCTCTGGCAGGTGTTCAAAATGCTCGATCAACTGGTGCGCAATGGCCACGCTATTGGCCTGGCCGCGCTCCGACATGAGCACCTTGCAATCCTCCATCAAGGTGCTTAAAGCACGCTTGTTTGAGGCTTTTTTCACAACTTTTTTCAGGCCGTCCAGCATTTTTCCCTTTGGAGATGAGTTATTTACCTTTAAGTGTCGGTAAATGCAGTCTTCACTACGGCATCTATTGTCTTATATTTGGCTCGGTATTTTTTCACTCAATCGTGAGAATTTTGGTGGCAATCATGTCCAAAGCAGGGCGAGTGTTGCCTTGCTTGTCGGTCCACACTTTGGGGGTGAGCGAGCCCGACACGGCCAAGGCATCGCCATCGTCCAGCGCCAAGAGTGCGCTACCCGCCTCTGCGCTGAATGTGATGACGTTGACGATGATGTGATCTGCCTCGCTCGTGTTCGCCTTGACTTTGGCCAGGGTGAAGTTGCTGCCGTTTTTGCCTTGGCGAGTTTCGGCCAAGCCGACGAGGTGGCCGGAAATCAAAGCTTCAATCATCTGGGACTCCTGACGGGTTAAGTTGAGCTGGCGATATTGCACTCGCGCCGCAGCAGCGCCAGCGCATCCGCAGTGGCTTGGGGTTTGTCGCTGCGTAACATGGGTTCGGCGTCTGCGATGAAGCTGTCCCACAGGTGCAGGTAGTCGCTCTGGAGCTGCGCTGGGGCGTGTCGCACGATAAATTGCCGGGGCAGTTCAGCATCTAGGCCAGATTTTTGAGTTTTCTTGACTAAGGTGGACGCCATTTTCTCGCTCAGCAGCGTGGTGTGGCTGCCACCGGTTGCAATGCGCAGAAACAGGGTGAGCAGCGAGCTGTCGTCACTGTGGCCGCCAGTGGCCTTGTCCCACACCGCAGAGTTGCTGCGCTCAAAATGCTCCAGTTCGGCCAGCGGGTCTTCGCTCCAAAAATACCGTCCCATGAAGGCGGGGGTCTGGGTGAACAGGCGGCGCACGGGCAGGCTTGTGTCCAGCATGCGCGGCAGATCTGCCAGCACGGAGGCGTGCACCGACTGCACCACCTCACGCCATTCGGAAGGCAAGTCTTGGGGAATGCTCAGGGGCACGGCCGCCACCCCAGTCGGGGTGTTGGTCGGGAATTTCTTGCGCAGGCTCAGCACCATTTTTTCAAAGCCCAACCAGTCGGGCAGACTGCTGCGCTTGCACAGGCGGGTCAGCAGCGCGGTGCGGATCACGGCCTCAGCGTCTGTGCCTGCGGCTTCGAGTTCGCTGGCGTCCAGCTCTAGCTGCTCGGCCATCCAGACGGCGGCCTCCACCAAGAGTGTGGTCTGCGCACGCGCTGCGCGTTCCGCGTGGTAGTCGGGCAAGCTGCGCAGGGCCCACTTGGCCAACAAGGGGATGTGCTCGTCTTGAAAACCTTCGCGCTCATGCAGGCCAAAGTGGCTGCTCTGGGGCAGGGCGATCAAGGCCTTGAGCATGTCGGAGCCGCCCTTGGAGCG
>CANCDA010000220.1 GCA_947374705.1 Comamonadaceae bacterium
AACAACTGCGACAACTGCCTGAACCCACCCAACGTGTGGGACGGTACCGACGCGGCGCGCAAACTGCTCAGCACCATCTACCGCGTGCAGCAAGCCAGCGGCATCAGCTTTGGCGCGGGCCACATCATGGACATCGTGCGCGGCAAGACCACCGACAAGGTCACGCAGTTTGGCCATGAGGGGCTGACCACCTTTGGCATTGGCGCGACCTTTAGCGAGCTTCAGTTGCGCGGCGTGCTGCGCCAGCTCATCGCCACCGGCGCGCTCAACGTCGACGGCCAAGCCTTCAACACCTTGCAACTCACCGAGCAATCCCGCGCCGTGCTCAAGGGCGAGGTGGCGGTGCGCCTGCGTGAATCGGTCTCAACACCGGCGGAGCGCAAAACCAAGCGCGGTGCGAGTCCTTCCTCAAAACCGAATGCCGCACCGCTGGCCCTGGACGATGCGGCACAGCTTCGTTTCGCGGCCCTCAAGGCCTGGCGCGGCGAAGTCGCGCGCGAACACAACCTACCCGCCTACGTGATCTTCCACGACGCCACCCTGGCCGCCATTGCCGAACGCGTGCCGCAAACCCTGGACGACTTGCAAGGCATCAGCGGGATTGGGGCGAAGAAGTTGGAGGCTTATGGGGACGAGGTGTTGCGGGTGGTGGGGCTTTAACCCGGCGGCGCCATCCCTGCATGGGTAAACAGCCCCATCACATCAAGACCTCAACGACCCGTAAAAACCGGCTGCCGTTTTTCATTAAAAGCAGCCACGCCTTCGCGCCGGTCGTCGGTATCGACCAAGCGGTTGTAGGCCTCCGCCTCAAAGCGGTAGGCGGTGCGCAATTCCATTTGTCCGCCGTAGCGGATCGACTTCTTGATTTGTTTCACCGACAAGGGCGCGTTGGCGGCTATGCATTGCGCCGTTTCCAACGCCAGGGCCAGCACCTGATCTGCGGCTGCCACCTCGTTGAGCATGCCCCACGCACAAGCCTATGCAGCGCTGAAGGGCCGCCCGGTGAGTGCCAACTCTTTGGCACGACGCTCGCCCACCGCGCGCGGGAGGTTTTGCGTGCCGCCCATGCCCGGCATGATGCCCAGCATGGGCTCTGGCAAGGCAAAGCGTGCGTCTTGGCTGGCGTACAAGAAGTCACAGCACAGCGCCATCTCCAAGCCGCCCCCATAGGCGTGGCCGTTGAGGGCACCAATCACTGGTAGCGGCAAATCAACCAGCGTCCAATACAAACGCTCAAAAATTTCGTGCTGATGTTGCCACGCTTGTGGCGTCATGCCCTGGCGCTCTTTCAGGTCGCCACCAGCGCAAAATATTTTGCTCCCCGCCCCGGTGAACACCACACACCGCACCTCGCCCGGCCCAGCATTCAGGCGCGTCCACAGGTCGAGCAAGTCCAGCGCCATCTGCGTGTTGAGTGCATTGCCCACCTCGGGTCGGTTGAGGCAGACCTGCAAAACGTGCTTGGTGACCTCGGTGCAAACCAGGGTGGAGTAGGCGGGTAAACCGGGGGTGGTCACGGTTTATTTGCTGGGTGTGGTGTACATCTGGCCACCATCCACGTTGATGACGCTGCCACTCAAATAGCCACACAGGGGCGAAGCACAGAACACCGCCAGTTTGGCCAGCTCGTCGGGTTCGGCCAAACGACCCATCGGAAAACCCAAGGTCAGCTCTTGCCAACGCGAGGCGTCACCCAGCTTGGTGGCGGCTTGCTGCTGCAACATGCCTTGCATGCGGTCGCTGCGGGTGGGTGAGGGGTTGATACCAAACACACGCACGCCTTGGCGCACGGTGCCGCCCCCCAAACCTTGGGTGAAGGCCATCAGGGCGGCGTTGGCCGCTGAGCCGCAAATGTATTCGTAGCGCGGTGCTGCACCGGCCATGCCGATGATGTTGGCAATCACGCCTTTGCCGCGTTTTTCCATGCTGGGCAAATACGCGCGGGTCAGGTTGATATAGCTGTAGAGTTTGAGCTCCCAAGCCTGACGCCAGCGCGCTTCGGTGATGTCGTGAATGTTGCCGCCAGGAATGGCGCCCGCGTTGTTCACCAACACATCAATTTCGCCCACCTCTTGGCACAGCTTGTCGGCCGAACCGGGCAAGCCCAAATCAGCCTCAAACACTTCAGGCGTGATGTGGTGGGCCGCCTCAATGGCCTGCACCGCATGGGCCAGGTTGGCCCGATCCCGCGAAACCAACACCGGCTTGGCACCTTCGGCCGCAAACGCTTGCGCAATGGCCAAACCGATGCCCTTGCTGCCACCGGTGATGAGAACACGTTGTCCTGTCAGTTCTAAGTTCATAAAGACGCTCTGTGAAGTTACGGTTGGTGGGTGGGGGCAGGCACTTGGGCCGAATACCACTGGGCCATTTTTTCGCCAGTGACAAAACACACCTCGGGCGTGGCCATCAGCAAGTCGAGCATTCTCTCGAAACTCTCAAAGCGGTGGGGCACGCCAATCAAGTGCGGGTGCAAGCCAAGCGACAAAACGCGCGGCTGCGTGAGGCATTCGCGCTTGAACAAACTCAAGGAGTTGGCCAGGCGCTGGAACATTTCGTCCGAGGCGTGTTTTTCAATCGCGTAGATGATGGAGTCGTTGACTTCGAGGTTGTAGGGCAAGGCCATGAGTGGGCCGTTTTGGGTGTGCATCCAGTGCGGCACGTCGTCCACCACCCAGTCAAACACGTACTCAACGCCCAGCTTTGTAAGGATGTCAGGCGTGTCATGCGATTCGCGCAAGCCTGGGCTCAACCAGCCCTTGGGGCGCTTGCCGGTGAAGGACTCAATCATGTCCAGGCTGGTGGCAATCAGGGCCTCTTCGCCGTCAGCATGGTTGAGCGCCTTTTGATGCACGCCGTGGCCAATGAATTCCCAGCCGGCTTGGTGCATGGCCTCGGCTGCGCGTGGGTAAGCGTGAATCACACCCGCATTGAAGCTGGTTGATGCAGGCAGGCCACGGCTGTGAATGGCCTTGATGATGCGGGGCAAACCGGCCCGCATGCCGTAGTCAGCCCAGCTGAAGTTGGGCACATCGGGCACGGTTTCTTTGCCGTGCGGCGGCGTGACGATGGTGCGCGGCATGCTGGCGTCGAACTGCCAGTGCTCCACATTGACCACCAGGTGGACCAAGATGGCCCCTTCTTTGGGGGCCACCAGCTGGGGGCCTTCGTCGGAAAAACGGTAGGGGATGCGGGGATTAGCCATGGTCATGTCGGATGAGGTTAAGGATGTCGAGCTTCATGGTTCTGAAGGTCTCGCTTGCCGTGTCAGCCACGGTACGGGGACGTGCCAATGGCACGTCAATTTTGGATTGGATGCGGCCCGGTCGGGACGACATCACGTAAATGGTGCTGGCCAAAAAAATGGCTTCGTCGATGTCGTGCGTGACAAAGATGATGGTGGGCTTGAGCTTTTGCCACACCGACAACAGCAGCTCTTGCATGGTGAGTCGGGTTTGCGCGTCCAGCGCACCAAAGGGCTCGTCCATCAGCAACACCTGTGAGCCCAAGGTCAGGATGCGGGCAATGCCCACACGCTGAC
This sequence comes from Comamonadaceae bacterium, assembly GCA_947374705.1. Taxonomy (GTDB): domain Bacteria; phylum Pseudomonadota; class Gammaproteobacteria; order Burkholderiales; family Burkholderiaceae_C; genus CANCDA01. Next base: position 3,542 of record CANCDA010000220.1, read on the forward strand.
GCATGCCGCCCGAGAGCTGGACCGGCAAATGTTGTTTGAAATCATGCAGACCGACGATGCTGAGCATTTCATGGGCGCGCGCTTCGTACTCGGCCTTGGGCCAGCCTTGCATTTGCGGGCCAAAAATGACGTTCTCCCACACCGTCAACCACGGGAACAGGGCAGCCTCTTGAAACACCACGCCACGGTCGGGCCCTGGGGCCTGCACCGCTTGCTGGTTGACCTGCAAGACCCCCGAGCTGGGCGACTCGAAGCCTGCAATCAAATTGAGCAAGGTGGACTTGCCGCAACCCGAGGGCCCGAGCAAAGCCACAAACTCACCCGGGGCCACCTCCAGGTCAATGTGGTCTAGGGCCTTGACTGGGGGTTGCCCAGGGTAGGTTTTGCAAAGGTCTTGAACAGAGATGTTGGACATAAAAATTCTAGTGGCTTTGCAAAATACGCCAGACCAGCACCTTGCGTTCGATGAACACAATGA
>CANCDA010000221.1 GCA_947374705.1 Comamonadaceae bacterium
ATCAAGAGAAAAAAGCCCGTTTTCAGCTTGATTTTTGCGAGGCAAAAGCCACTCAAACGCCCACAGGATACGCACTAGAAGCTCTCAAAACCATAGTACCTTGCGGCGACCAGGCAGACGCCTTCATGGTCCCCGCCCGACTGAACGGCCAGATCGCCTTGTTCTTGGTGGAGCGCAGTGCCCGTGGTGTGGCCACACACAGTTACGGCACGCAAGACGGCAGCCGCTCCGCTGACATCACGCTGAGCAACACCCCTGCACAACTCATCTCCACTGACGGCCTGACCGTGTTGGAACACGCCGTGGACATCGGCATCGCCGCCACCTGCGCCCAAGCCGTAGGCGTGATGGACATGACGCTGACCGCCACCGCCAACTACATGAACACACGCAAACAGTTCGGTGTGACCATCGCCAGCTTTCAGGCCCTGCGCCACCGCGTGGCCGACATGAAGATGCAACTGGAGCTGGCCCGCTCCATGAGCTACTACGCCAGCCTCAAGCTCAATGCCCCGGCCGATGAGCGCCGCCGCGCCCTGGCCCGCGCCAAGGTGCAACTCGGCCAATCCATGCGCTTCATCGGCCAACAAGCGGTGCAACTGCACGGCGGCATCGGCGTGACGGACGAGCTGATCGTGAGCCACTACTTCAAGTCACTCACTCAGATGGAGGTGACGTTTGGCGACAGCCTGCACCATCTGGGCGAGGTGTCACAACGCATGCAGGCGACGGCGGGTGTGTTTGCCTGAAGCGCTTGTCTGAAGCACTGGCCTAAACCGCCTCCCTAAAGCCTCAAACCGACAGCGCCGCCAAAATCCGTTCCGGCGTCAACGGCAACTGGCGAACACGCACGCCCAGGGCGTCGAACACAGCGTTGCCAACAGCAGCGGCAGTGGGGCCTTGGGTGGCTTCGCCTGCGCCGATTGAGGGCTCGTTGGGGCGGTCAATCAGGGTCACGTCCACAACTGGGGCTTCGGAGAAGTTGAGGATGGGGTAGTCCTCCCAACTGCGGGTCAACATCGTTTCGCGGGTGAAGCGCAGTTCTTCTTTCAGCGTCCAGCTGCAACTCTGAATCGCGCCGCCTTCCAACTGGCTTTTAACACCATCGGGATTGATGGCTAGGCCCACGTCGGCGGCGATGGAGATGCGCTCCACGCGGATGGAGGCTTGCGCCCGTATCAGCACCGCCACGGCACACCAAGCGCCATTGTTTTTGTAACGGGCAAAGGCCAAGCCACGCCCGGTGCCCTCTTGATCGTTGCTCTTGTCGTGCCACCAAGGGGCTTGTTCAATCGCCTTCTCGATTACCGCCCTTGCCCGTGGGTCTGAGAGGTGTTGCAGCCTGAAAGCCACCGGGTCGCGCTGCACGGCATGCGCCAGCTCGTCCATGAAGCTTTCGATGGCCCACACGTTGGCATAACCGCCCAGCGCGCGGATGGCGGAGGTGCGAATGGGCATCTCCAACAGTCGGTGGTAGATGATGCTTTGCTGGGGGAAGTCGTAGTCGGGGATGGCGTTGCGGTCACCGCCGCCACCGGCGGACATCGGTGGGTCTAGCGCGATGGGTGCGACAAACGGTTGGGCCAATTCTGACGCTGCTTTGAACGACAAAGCACCCGCTGCCGAGCGGCCTGGGCGCGAAGTGTAGCCGTTAGACCAGTTCTCATGCTTCCAATTTTGGATGAGGCCGTCCGGGCTCAGATCGGCTTGCAAGTTCACCCAATGGGCCGAACCACTGGGGCCGCAGCTCAACTCGTCCGCCCGCGACCACACCACGCGCACTGGCTGGCCCACAGCGGCGCGCGCGAGCAGCACAGCATCAAAGGCCACGTCATCCGCCGGGTTGTGGCCATAGCAGCCCGCACCGTCCACGTGGTGCACCACGACAGCGGGCGCGGCAGCGTCGGCAGAATCCGCAAACTCGCGGCGCAGAAAAACTTCAATGTCTGTCTTGAGGTTAAAGATGCCCTGGCTGTGGCACCACACCTCCAGCTTTTCGCTCTGCCATTGCGCCACGGCGCAAGACGGGCCAATCGACGCGTGAGCGATAAAGGGGCGTAAATACGAGGCACTCAACTGCGTGCTGCCCGACGCCCCAACCGATTCAACCGATTCAGTCGATGCAGCGGGGCCTGATTTCTCAAAAACCACATTCCGCTCCGACGGCGTGCGGGTAAGGAAACCCGCCAGATCACCACAGTCCGGCAACACAGCGGGCAAGTGCCATTGCACCAGCGTCTCCAGCAGCTCCGCCGCCGCGATGGCGACCTCTTCACGCGCTGCCATCACGCCCAAAAACGAGCCGTCTCGGACCAGCGCCACCTCTGGCATGCGTTGCTTAAACCCGGCCTCATCCACACTCACCACATGGCCGACCCGGTTTGACGTGCGCACCACGCGGGCATGCAACATGCCGGGCAGCACCAGGTCTTGAATGAAGCTGGCTTGGCCAAATAGTTTCTTCGCCAGATCAATGCGCGGCTCTGCGAACCCCACCTTGGTGTACTGAGAAACCGGCTTGGTCACGGCTTGCTCAGACACGGGCTCGCCCAGGTGCGCTTGCAAGTTCAAATCCCAGTAAGTGGCCCGGGCATCCGAGGCGCTGGACGTGAAGCTGCCGTCCACGATCTTCACCGTCGCGGCATCCACCTGATGGGCTTGGCAAAACTGCGCCACGGCCATGGCCCGGATCGTCGCGCACGCCATGCGCACGGCCGCGCCTGAATGCTCAATCGAGAAGCTGCCCGACGTCACCCCTTCGTCCGGGTTCTGCGCGGTGTTGATGTCGGTGTTGACGATGCGCGCCAGCGCCACATCCAGCTCTTCAGCGGCAATCTGCGCCAGTGCGGTGGATATGCCTTGGCCAATGTCCACCTTGCCCACGCGCAGGGTCACCTGCCCCGGCACATCAAACGCCAGCCAGTGCCGCAAGAGCGGGTTCTTGTCCAGACTGCCTTTGACAAAGCCCCGTGCTTTCATGGCGGTACTCATGCTGCGCTCCCGGTTTGAATGGCCTTCATCACCGCTTTGACAATGCGCGGATGGCTTCCGCAGCGGCACAAGTGCTTGTCCAGCGCGGCGCGCACCTCGTGCTCAGAGGGCGCGGGCTGGCGCTCCGTCAAGGCCACCGCCGTCATCATGATGCCGCTCAAGCAATAGCCGCACTGGCCGGGTTGCTCGTCCAGCAAGGCCTGTTGCACGGGGTGGAGGTGACCGGGTAAGCCCACGCCCTCAGGCGTGCGCACAGCCTTGCCCTCCAAGGCCCACAGCGGCAAATCGCACGTGATCATGGGTAACCCATCCACCAACACCGTGCAAGACCCGCAATGCCCCTGGGCGCAGCCCATCTTGACGCCGACCAGCCCCAAGTCATTGCGCAAAACGAACAGGGCTTTGGTGTTTGGGTGCACGTCGCAACTGCGCGCAGTGCCGTTGATCTGGATTTGCAAGGGGCGTCCTTGGTTGGGATGAATCTACGCATTGAATGCCAAGAAAAATTGTACTGCGCGACTGTGAGTCACTGAACAACATCAACAAGCTTAGAGAAATAGGCGCTACAGGCTAATGCTTCAATAGCAACTCTGCCACCCACACTCCAATCGCCAACGAACTCGTCAACCCCGGCGATTCGATGCCGAAGAGGTTGACCAAACCCGGCACGCCGTGCTCAGCAGGCCCCTGAATCACAAAGTCACTCGCGGCCTCATGCGGCGCGTTGATCTTGGGGCGAATGCCGGCATAGCCCGGTAGCAAGGCCCCGTCGGGCAGGGCTGGCCAGTATTTGCGCACCTCGGCATAAAACACTTCGCCGCGTGCGGGCTGAACCACCAAATCTTCCGGCGAATCGACCCACTGCACGTCGGGGCCAAACTTGGCTTGGCCACCCAGGTCCACCGTGAGGTGCACGCCCAGGCCTGCGGATTCGGGCACGGGGTAAATGAGGCGCTGAAACGGTGAGTGGCCCGAGAGCGTGAAGTAGTTGCCCTTGCAGTAGTAGGCGGCGGGCACGTGGC
>CANCDA010000222.1 GCA_947374705.1 Comamonadaceae bacterium
GTTCGCTGAATCTACAGACGCTGCCGCGCCCACGGTGGTGGTGCACCACGTGGACGGCGCAGGCTGCTATGGCCACAACCCGGCGGATGACGTGGCCTTTGATGCTGTGCTGCTCGCGCGCGCCGCTGCGGGCCAACCGGTGCGGGTGGTGTGGTCACGCGCAGACGAGCTGAGCTGTGGCCCCAGTGGCTCGGCGCATCTCGTGACATTGCAGGCTAATCTGAGCCAGGATGGCCTCATCCAAGATTGGAAGCATGAGAACTGGTCCAACGGCTACACCTCACGCCCGGGCCGCAATGCGGCGGGCGCATTGTCGTTCAGGGCGGCGTCAGAATTGGCCCAGCCGTTTGACGCACCCATCGCGCTAGACCCGCCCATGTCCGCCGGTGGCGGCGGCGACCGCAACGCCATCCCCGACTACGACTTCCCCCAGCAAAGCGTTGTGTACCACCGGCTGCTGGAGATGCCCGTGCGCACCTCCGCCATCCGCGCACTGGGCGGCTATGCCAACGTGTGGGCCATCGAAAGCTTTATGGACGAGTTGGCGCATTCTGTGCAACGCGACCCGGTGGCTTTCAGGCTGCAACACCTCTCAGACCCACGGGCACGCGCGGTCATCGAGAAGGCGATTGAACAAGCCCCTTGGTGGCACGATAAGAGCCAAGACCAAGAGGGCACAGGGCGCGGTCTGGCCTTTGCCCGCTACAAAAACAACGGCGCGTGGTGTGCCGTGGCGGTGCAGATACGGGCGGAGGCCTCCATCCGCGTGGAGCGCATTTCCATCGCGGCAGACGTCGGTCTGGTTATCAACCCCGATGGCGTTAAAAGCCAGCTAGAGGGCGGCGCGATCCAGAGTTGCAGTTGGACGCTCAAAGAAGAACTGCGCTTCACCCGCGAGACCATGCTGACCCGCAGTTGGGAGGACTACCCCATCCTCAACTTCTCCGAAGCCCCCGTGGTGGACGTGGCCCTGATTGACCGCCCGAACGAATCCTCACTGGGCGCAGGCGAAGCCACCCAAGGCCCGACCGCTGCCGCCATTGGCAACGCGGTTTTTGATGCCTTGGGCGTGCGCATTCGCCAGTTGCCTTTGACGCCGGAGCGGATTTTGGCGGCGCTGGCGGCTTGAGGTGGCCGTATGACGGCTGACATGAAAAAATCAATTCTTCAGTGGGACGGTAACCAACGACTTGCGCGACTGATCCGGTATGGGTCCACCGCCGTGTGGGCCATTTATGCCATTGTTTTGGCCGGGGTATGGGGCACATCCTCTTTGAAAATATTCTTCTTGTTCCTGCTGTTTTCCACCATCGGATTGGTTCTGTGTTTTTTAACCATTCAAAGTTGGCGCAGAAAATTCATTCGTGAATCTGTGCTGCCATTTCACTTGAGAACGAAGTTACTCAAGATTTACCCTCACCTGTCGATTGGCAATACCGATTTGGTGATTCAAGGTTTGAGGCAGTTCTTTCTGGCGTATCTGCAAAGCAATAAAGCATTTGTTGCCATGCCCTCACAAGTGGCCGACGAAGCTTGGCATGCGTTCATCTTGGATACCAAAAACTATCAAGCGTGGTGCCAAGTGGCACTTGGTAAATACCTGCACCACAGCCCAGCCGTTGTTTTGAGCGATAAGCGGCTCATCAACGATGGTTTGCGTCGATCATGGTATTGGGCTTGCAAGGCGGATGGCATTGATCCCAAAACACCGCTTCGACTCCCTTTACTGTTTGCGTTAGACAAAAAACTACAGATAGAAAACGGCTTCATCTACGAACCCAATTGCAATCTCACGGGTCGAAAAAATACACACTGCGGATCGGACTTTGGCGCCTCAGGTGGCGGTGATGGCTCGTCAGGTGATTTTGGCGGTAGTGACAGTTCAGGCGATGGAAGTGGGTGTGGTGGCGGGTGCGGTGGCGGTGGGGACTAGCTTTCAGGCAAACACCCCCGCCGTCGCCTGCATGCGTTGTGACACCTCGCCCAGATGGTGCAGGCTGTCGCCAAACGTCATCTCCAGTTGGGTGAGTTTTTTGAAGTAGTGGCTCACGATTAACTCGTCCGTCACGCCGATGCCGCCGTGCAGTTGCACCGCTTGTTGGCCGATGAAGCGCATGGATTGGCCGAGTTGCACCTTGGCGCGCGCCAGGGCGCGGCGGCGCTCGTCCGCCGGGGCGTTGAGTTTGAGGCTGGCGTAGTAGCTCATGGAGCGGGCCAGCTCCAGCTGCATCTTCATGTCGGCCACGCGGTGACGCAGGGCTTGAAAGCTGGCGATGGTCACGCCGAACTGTTTGCGCGTGTTCATGTAGTCCACCGTGGCTGCCAGCGTCATGTCCATCACACCCACGGCCTGCGCGCAGGTGGCGGCGATGCCGATGTCCACGGCGTGTTCCAGTGCGGTTAGGCCGTCTGTTGTGATGAGTTGCGCCGGGGCATTGGACAGCTCGACTTCGGCGGCGCGGCTGCCGTCTTGCGTGCCGTAGTTGCGCGTGTTGACGCCGCTGGCGTTGCACTCCACCAGGAACAGGGCGATCTGGCCGTCCAGGGTGGCAGGGACGATGAAGGCGTCAGCTTGATCGCCCACGGGTACAAGGGTTTTGACGGCTGTCAGTGCATAGCCTTTGGAAGTCTTGGACGCCTGAGCCTCGCAAACATCAAGTCGGTAACGCGCCTTGCGTTCCTGATGCGCCAGCACCACCAGCGCCTCTCCGCTCGCCATGCGTGGCAGCCAGTCGGACTTGATGTTGGCAGGGGCGTAGCCCGAGAGCACGCCGCTGGCGATCAACGTTTGCGCCATTGGCTCCAGCACGATGCCGCGCCCCAGCTCTTCCATCACCACCATGGCCTCCACCGGCCCCAGTCCTAAGCCGCCATCTTCCTCGGCGATGTAGAGCCCGCACAGGCCCAGCTCGGCCAGTTCCGCATAGGCTTCGCGTGAGAAGCCGCCCGCCGCCACGATGGCGCGGCGGCGCTCGAAGCTGTAGCCCCGGCCCACCCATTTGCGCACCGCGTCGCGGAGTTGTTCTTGGTCGTCGTTGAAATCAAAGTCCATTTTTTTTACCCCAATACGGTTTGAGACACGATGTTGCGTTGCACTTCGTTGGAGCCACCATAAATCGTGGTCTTGCGCATGTTGAAGTAGGTGGATGCCAGCGGCGCGTGGGCTGCAATAGCGGCGTCGCCTTGCCAGCCTGCTTCCATCGCTTCGCGGATCAGCGGCAAGCTGTTGGGGCCAGCGGCCAGCATCATGAGCTCGCTGTAGCGCTGCTGGATTTCGCTGCCGCGAATCTTGAGCAGGCCCGCAATGTCCAGCGAGTTTTTGCCTGATTTTTCTGCCGACAGCACGCGCAGCACCAGCATCTCCAGCGCGACCACATCCACTTCAAGCTTGGCAATCTCGTCGCGAAAACGCAGGGCGGTCGCACCCCCGGTGGCCGGGTCATACACGCCCTCGGCCTGGGCGACGCGCTTCAAGCGCTCCAGCTCGCGCTTGGCGCGGTTCACGTCGGCAATGTTGGTGCGCTCGTGCGAGAGCAGGTGCTTGGCGTACGTCCAGCCTTTGTTCTCTTCGCCAATCAGGTTGTTGGCGGGCACGATGACGTTGTCGAAGAAGACCTCATTGACTTCAACCGAGCCATCCAGCATGCGGATCGGGCGCACCGTCACGCCGGGGGATGTCATGTCGATCAGCAGGAAGCTGATGCCGGTCTGCGGTTTGCCCTCGGTACTGGTGCGCACCAGGCAGAAGATCCACTCGCCGTACTGGCCCAGCGTGGTCCAGGTCTTTTGGCCGTTAACGACGTAGGTGTCGCCTTGGCGTTCGGCCCGCGTCTTGACGCTGGCTAAATCAGAGCCCGAGCCTGGCTCGCTATAGCCCTGGCTCCACCAGACGTCACCACTGGCAATGCCGGGTAAAAAACGCTGCTGCTGCTCAGGGTTGCCAAAGGCCATGATGACCGGGGCCACCATCACGGGCCCGAATGGCACGACGCG
>CANCDA010000223.1 GCA_947374705.1 Comamonadaceae bacterium
GCCTTGAGCTTGGGTGACAGCCAAGCGCTGGCGGGCAATGTGTTTGCGGCTTATGGTGCGCGCTTAGCCGTGCCCACCGATTTGCCGCGCTACGAGCTGCGGCCCAGCGCCGCCGCCATGCTGCGTCTGGCCCCGGCCCTGCTGGCCGCCGGGCAGGCCGTTGACCCGGCCCTGGCCCTGCCACGCTACATCCGCGACAAGGTGGCTAAAACCACGCTGGAGCGGGCGGCGGAGAAGGCGGCTGTCATGGCTGCGCAGGCATAACGGGGCGGGAGAACCATGAGCGCCGTTCCCACTTCCACGTCAACCCCCGCCGAGGCCCGCTTCGAACCGTTGCTACCCGAGCGGCTGGACGCCGTGCTGCGGGTTGAGCAGCAGGTCTATCCCCACCCCTGGAGTCAGCTCAATTTCACCGACGCGCTGGCGTCTGGCTACCAGGCGCAAGTGCTGTTGGCCGGCGATGCCTTGCTCGGCTACTTTGTCGCCATGAAGGGTGTGGACGAGGTGCACTTGCTCAACATCACCGTCGCGCTGGCCTACCGCAGCCAAGGCTGGGCGCAGGTCATGCTCGACGCGCTGGCTACCTGGTCACGCGGGCAGGGCGCGCAGTGGCTGTGGCTGGAGGTGCGCGCCCACAACGCCCGCGCGCTCAGTGTCTATGAAGCCCACGGCTACCGCCGCGTCGGCCAGCGCAAGGCCTACTACCCGGCCGAGCACGGCCAGCGCGAAGACGCCATCGTGATGAGCCTGCATCTGTGAGAATCGGGGCATGAGTTTGAACCTGGATCCCCGTCAACGCGCCATGCTGGAGGCCATGGGGGTCACGCTGTGGCAGCCCTTGGCGGCTGACGCGCCCATCGCCCAGGTTGCAGCAGCCATTCCGAACGCTCCTGAAAATATAGCTGCTAACGCTAATACACAAAGGCCTGCAGCCCGATTTGACCAAAAATTTACAGCGCCAAAGTCCACGCTAGCGCCCCATCAGCCCCTGCCCCCGGCCCTAGCCCCCGGCCCCGCCATCGACCTGACCCCAGTGGCCACGCTGGACTGGCCCACCCTGCAAACCACCGTGGCCAGTTGCCAAGCCTGTGGCCTGTGCCAAGGCCGCAAGACCACCGTGTTCGGCACGGGGGATCATCAAGCCCGCTGGCTGGTGGTGGGCGATGCCCCGAGCGAGGCCGATGACGCGCAGGGCCAGCCCTTTACCGATGCGCCCAACCAGCTCACCGGGCAACTGCTCGACAACATGCTCAAGGCCGTCGGGCTGGCCCGCAACGGCACGGGCGAGCAGGCCGTTTTCATCACAAACGCACTCAAGTGCCGCCCCCCGGCCAGCCGCAACCCGCAAGCTGATGAGATCGCCCAGTGCGAGCCCTACTTGCGGCGTCAAGTCGCGCTGATCCAGCCCCACATCATTCTGGCGTTGGGCCGTGTGGCGGCGCAGTCGCTATTGCAAGCCACGTTGCCTGAGGTGACCACTCTGCCACTGGGCAAACTGCGCGGTCAGGTGCACCGCTACCAAGGTGTGCCGGTGGTGGTGAGTTACCCCCCGGCCTATCTACTGCGTGCGCCGCACGACAAGGCCAAGGCCTGGGCGGATTTATGTTTGGCGATGGCGGTTATGAAATCAGCTTGAATCCCTTTAAATCACGAAAGGAAGTTAATGAGAAACACAGTCGGTTTGATTGGCCTCGGGGCCATGGGCAAGGGCATGGCGACATCGCTGCGCCGTGCAGGCCACGCACCGCACGTGTTCGACCTGCGGCGTGAAGTGTCAGAGGCCTTCGCGGCGCAGGGGGGCACGGCCAGCCCCTCGCTCGCAGCGCTGGGCGCGGCTTGCGATGTGGTGGTCTCGGTGGTGGTCAATGCGTCACAGACCGAGAGCGTGCTGTTTGGCGCCAACAACGATGGCACAGGTTGCGCGGCGACGATGAAGCGCGGCAGCGTCTTTGTGATGTGCTCCACGGTGGACCCAAATTGGTCGGTGGAGTTGGAGGCGCGCTTGGCCGCATTGGGCATCCTCTACCTGGACGCACCTATCTCGGGCGGGGCTGCCAAAGCCGCCAGCGGTGAAATGACCATGATGACGGCGGGCAAGCCTGAGGCCTATGCCCTGTGCGAACCCTTGCTCAATGCCATGGCGGGCAAGGTGTACAAGCTGGGCGACAGCGCCGGGGCGGGCAGCAAGGTCAAGATCGTCAACCAGTTGCTGGCGGGCGTGCACATTGCCGCTGCCGCCGAGGCCATGGCGCTGGGCTTGCGCGAGGGCGTTGACCCGGCGGCGCTGTACGAGGTCATCACCCACAGTGCGGGTAACAGCTGGATGTTTGAGAACCGCATGGCGCACGTGTTGGCCGGGGACTACACACCCTTGTCGGCGGTCGATATCTTTGTGAAAGACCTCGGCTTGGTGCTGGACATGGCGCGGGCCAGCAAGTTCCCTCTGCCGCTCTCATCCACCGCGCACCAGATGTTCATGCAGGCCTCCAGCGCAGGCTTTGCGCGCGAGGATGACAGCGCGGTGATCAAGATATTCCCTGGCATTGAATTGCCGCCCAAAGCCAAGCCCTAGCCGTCAAAACCCTAGCTGCTGTTTTCATACACTTGGCCCTCGCGCTTTAACCCGATACACCACCTCACCCCTCATCACCATGCCCCAATTCGCCGCCAACCTCTCCATGCTCTACCCGGAGCTGGGCTTTCTGGATCGTTTTGAAGCCGCTGCCAAAGACGGCTTCAAAGCGGTGGAGTTCATGTTCCCCTACGAGTACGACAAGCAGGAAATTCGTGCTCGCTTAACGGCCAACGGCCTGCAACAGGTGTTATTCAACTTGCCGCCCGGTGCCACAGGCGCGGCGTGGACGGCGGGTGAGCGCGGTCTGGCCTGCCTGCCCGGGCGCGAGGCCGACTTCCGCGCCAATGTGCACCTGGCGCTGGACTACGCCGCAGCGCTGGACTGCCCGCGCATCCACGCCATGGCCGGCTTGCTACCCGCCGGGGCCACGCGTGAGGGCTTGCGCGCCACCTACGTCGCCAACCTGCGCTACGCGGGCGAGCAGGCCGCCAAGCAGGGCGTGGATGTGCTGATGGAGCCCATCAACACGCGCGACATCCCCGGCTTCTTTTTGAACCGCCAAGACCACGCGCACGACCTGATTGCCGAGATCGGCCTGCCCAATGTCAAAGTGCAGTTTGACCTCTACCACTGCCAGATCGTCGAAGGCGACGTGGCCATGAAGATTCGCCAATACCTGCCCACCGGGCGCGTCGGCCACTTCCAGATTGCCGGTGTGCCGATGCGCCATGAACCCGACCTGGGCGAGGTCAACTACGCGTACCTGTTTGAGGTGATCGACGAAGTGGCTACGCAGTGCGGCTGGCAGGGCTGGATCGGTTGCGAGTACCGCCCAAGCCGTGGTGCACAACCCGGCGGCACGTCGGCGGGGCTGGGGTGGATGCGGCGCTGATGGCGCTACGAATTTAGGAGCTTCTTGTGGGCGTTTTATATACGTTTCAGCCTGAATTCACTCAAAAATTTGCGTGAAATCAGCTCTTAAATGCCACCTCAATGCGGCGATCCGGTAGAAACCACAACGCAGCCACCGCGAAATAAAGCCCCATGGAGAGCCACACGTTCACAAAGGCCAGCGGGATGGCGCAGGCATAGGCGGCCAGCGACACCTTGCCTTTGAAGTCGCTGCCAATCGCTTTGGCCAGCGTGGAGTCAGCGCCGTGGTGTTTCACCAGCACCCGCACCAAGATCGTGTAGGCCACGGCCGACATCAACAGCACCACCCCGTACAGCGCCACCGGCATGGGGCGAAAGTGGTTCTCCCCCATCCAGCCGGTGACAAAAGGCGTGAGCGACAACCAGAACAAGAGGTGCATATTGGCCCACAGCGTGGGCCCGTTGACCTGCTGAATGCTGTGCAGCAGGTGGTGATGGTTGTTCCAGTAAATGGCGATGTAAGT
>CANCDA010000224.1 GCA_947374705.1 Comamonadaceae bacterium
GAGAAGGTGGACGCGGCGTCCATTGCGGGCATCAAAGGGGCGCGCGTGGTGCATGAGAAAAACTTTCTCGCCGTGGTGGCCGAGAAAGAGTGGGACGCGGTGCGCGCCGCGCAGCAGCTCAAGGTGCAGTGGTCAGCGTCCAAGAACCCGCTGCCCTCGTCCCAAACCGTGCACGACTTCATCAAGGCCGCGCCCACCGTCAAGCGTGAAGACGAGGCTAAGAACGGTGATGTGGAGGCCAGCTTCAAAGGTGCAGCCAAAGTGATTGAGTTCGAATACCGCTGGCCCTTCCAATCCCACGCCAGCATGGGCCCGGCCTGCGCCATTGTGGATGCCAAGGCCGACAGTGCCACGCTGTGGACGGGTTCCCAAAAACCGCACTTCGCCGCTGACGGTGTGGCCAACTTGTTGGGCCTGCCCAAAGGCAGTGTGAACGGCATCTGGGTCATCGGCCCCGGCTCTTACGGCCGCAACGACGCGGGCGACGCCGCTATGGACGCGGCCATGTTGTCCAAGCTCACGGGCCGTCCTGTGCGTGTGCAAGGCATGCGGCATGACGCCACGGGCTGGGACCCGAAGGCCCCGGCCTCGGTGCACCGCGCGCGCGCCGCTCTCGATGCTTCGGGCAATGTGGTGGGCTACGAGTTCATCTCACGCGGCTTCTCACGCGCCACGATTGAGAGCAACGAGTCCGACCCGCGCGACAGCCTGGTCGGCATGGAGATGGGTTTGAAACCGCGTGCCGGTGTGGGCTTTGGCGTGCCGTCTGAGAGCTATGGTTTTGACAACAAACTACTGGGCTGGGAGGTGGTGCCCGACTTGATCGCCAGCGCCTCGCCCCTGCGCACCTCGCACATGCGCGATCCGGTGGGCTTGCAAATTCACTTCGCCAGCGAGCAGTTCATGGACGAGCTGGCCCACAGCACGGGTGAAGACGCCATCGCCTTCCGGCTCAAATACCTCAAGGCCCCACGCGACCACGCGGTGCTCAAAGCGGCTGCGCTCAAGGCGGGTTGGCAAACACGCGTCTCGGGCACGGGGGATAAATCCGGCGCGCTGCTCAAAGGGCGCGGCATGGCCTATGCCCAGCGCGCGGGCACGATCGTCGCGGTGATTGCCGAGATTGAAGTGGAGCGCAAAACCGGCCGCATCTGGGGCCGCAAATTCACCGTGGGCCATGACTGCGGCTTGATCGTCAACCCCGAAACCCTGCGCTACACGATTGAAGGCGGGCTGGTGCAAGCGCTTTCACGCGCGCTGTATGAAGAGGTGCAGTTTGAGCCCAGCAAGGTCAATAGCGTGGATTGGCTGAGCTACCCGATTCTGAGTCTGCCTGACGCGCCTGAGACCATTGACGTGGTGCTGATCAACCGCCCTGACATGCCACCCACTGGCGCGGGCGAGGCCACCTGCCGTGTCGTGCCTGCCGCGATGGCCAACGCCTTCTTTGACGCCACCGGCGTGCGCCTGCGCCAAGCACCGCTGACGCCTGAGCGGGTGTTGGCGGCGCTGGCCAAAGCTTGAGAACCTGAAGAGGACAACTGCGCATGAAACGTCTCTCTCACTGGCTGGCTTTGGCCACACTGGCCTTCGCGTCGCTGCTCACGCAAGCCCAAGCCCCTACGCCGCCCGGTCCGCACGACGCCATCCTGATGTACCAGGGTGCAGACCGCGAGGCTTGGCTGCTGGAACGCGCACGCAAAGAGGGCACGGTGACGCTCTACACCTCCATGGCCCCGACCGAGGCCAGCCCATTGCTCAAGGCGTTTGAGGCCAAGTACGGCATCAAGACCGAACTCTGGCGGGCTTTGAGCGAAGGCGTGGTGCAGCGCGTGATCAACGAGGGGCGCACCAAACGGGCCGTGGCCGACGTGATCGAGACCAACGGGCCCGAGATGGAGATGCTGAGCCGCGAGCGCCTGCTGGCTGAGTTCTACAGCCCGCACACCGCTGACTTGCCGCCCGGCATGATCCCCAAACACCGGCAGTGGATGCCAGACCGCATCAACTTTTACGTGGTGGCTTTCAACACGCAAAAAGTCAAACGCGAAGAACTTCCCAAACACTACGAAGGTTTTTTAGACCCCAAGTGGAAGCAGCGCTTAGGGCTTGAAGCGACCGATGCCGAGTGGATGGCCGGCCTGGTGCACAGCATGGGCGAGGCACGTGGCATGGCATTTTTCAAGAAGCTGGTCGAGCAAAAACCCGATGTGCGCAAGGGCCACATCCTGCTGGCGCAAATGGTGGCCGCAGGTGAAGTTCCGGTCGGCCTGACGATTTACAACGCCAACGCCCAATCACTCAAGCAACGCGGTGCGCCGATTGACTGGCTGCCGGTGGAGCCGACCTTGGCCCGCCCGCAAGGCCTGGCCGTGGCCCGCAACGCCGCCCACCCCCATGCGGCAGCGCTGTTGGCCGACTTCATGATCTCGCCCGAAGGCCAACAGTTGATGAGCAGCATGGGCCGCCCACCGGCCAACGTCAAAGTCAAATCCAGCCTGACCAACTTCAACTACGTGCTGACCGATTCGGCCGTGGTGTTGGACGAGGCAGAGAAGTGGAACCAGTTGTGGACGCGGATGTTTTTGACGAAGTGAATTTGGCTTTGCCACGAGCACCCTCACACCAGACTGTTGCGAATGGCATAGACGGTGAGTTCGGCACTGTTGGTGAGCTTGAGTTTTTCAAGCACGCGGGAGCGGTAAACGCTCACGGTCTTGGGGCTGAGCATGAGCTCTTCGGCAATGTCGGACAGGCGTTTGCCGGAGGCTATTTTTTGCAGGGTCTGAAGCTCGCGCTCGGACAGGCTGTCGTGCAGCGCTTCACTGGTGGGTGCCGAGAGGTTTTCAATCAGCATCTGCGACACGGCGGGCGTGACGTATTTGCGCCCCTGCGCGAGGGTGCGCACCGCTGTGATCAGCTCGGCCGGCTCCCCCGCTTTGTTCAAGTAGCCCTGCGCCCCGGCGCGCAGGCAACGGATGGCGTATTGGTCTTCCGGGAACATGGAGACGATCAAGACTTTGATGGGGGAGTTGGCTTCGCGCAGGGAGGCCAAAACTTCAAGCCCGCCACGACCGGGTAAGTTCAAGTCCAGCACCAGCACCTCGCAGGGGAATGAGCGCAGGGCCTCGCGCACTTCTGCGTAACTGCCCGCATCGGCCACCACCTGGATGTCAACGGCCTCGGACAAGGTGTCGCGAATACCGCGGCGCACGAAGGCGTGGTCATCACAAAGAATTACTCGGATCATTCGGGGGTGTCCTGGTCGATTGTCGGTGGGGTGCTGCTCAGGGGGATGGACAGCGTGATGGACGTGCCCTTCTTGGGGCGGCTGCTGATGTCCAGCCATCCCCCCACGGTGCGGGCGCGTTCTTGCAGGCCTTTGAGACCAAAAGCCTTGAGGTTTGCGCGGTCTGCGGGGGAGATGCCTTTGCCGTTGTCGGAGATTTCAAGCGTCAACAAATTTTCGGAATCTGACAGATCAATGCGCACCTGGGTGCACGCGGCGTATTTTGTGATGTTGGTGAGGGCCTCTTGTGCTGTGCGGTAGGCGGTGAGTTGAATGCTTTTGCTGACGTCTGTGCGGTGGTGGTTGCTGTGCAAGCGGGTGGGTGTGCCGGTGCGTTGTTCGAATTCGCGGGCCAGCCAGTCCACCGCAGCTTCAAGGCCTTGGTCAAGGATGGCGGGGCGCAGGCTCATCATGATGCGCTGGCTCGCCCCTAGTGCGTGTTGCAGCATGGTGCTGGCCGCTTCAATGTGGGCCAGGGCTTGCGGGTCGTTTTGACGTCGGCCGAGCCAGGCCAGGTCAAACTTGATGGCGGCCAGTGAGCCGCCGATGTCGTCATGAATTTCGCGGGCAATGGCGGCGCGCTCTTCTTCAATCGT
>CANCDA010000225.1 GCA_947374705.1 Comamonadaceae bacterium
GCATCGTGGCACAAGCGGCGGCGGCCTCGCAGGGTGGGTTTGACGCCATCGTCTCCATGCAGACCAGCGCCGTGGATGGCCCTGGATTACGACTCGGCCAGGCCGATGGGGCTGTGTTGGAGCTGCTGCCCTTGCCTTACGAGTTGCTGGTGGACATTTGAGGCACTGACTTGTTAAGTCGGCAGTATGAAGCGCACTTGGTTGGGCTTACCCTCTGGCGTCAACTCAAAATGATGAGGAAACTTCTTAAAGAGCTTTGTCGAAGTTGCACTTTTTGCAAGTAGCTTCTCGTCATGAAGTACTTTCGCCACTTCGCCCAATGTTTGCCACTGGCCAGACTTCAGATTGGGCACTGCCGCTAGGATTTTGAGAACCGTGACGGCTTCGGATGCCGTGCCTGTCGTCGTCTTGGTAGGCACTTTTTTTGCAGGTGCTTTTTTGGCGGTTACGGGTTTGGGAGTGGGCGTTTTAACGGCAGGTGATTTTGCTGCTGCCTTCTTGGTCGCGGCACGAACTGGTGCTGCTGATACAGGTTTGGCCTCCACCACTTTGCCATCAATCCTAAACGTGAAGGGATCCACCGGTGTTGCTGCTACTGGTTTTGCCTCTACCACTTTGGATCGATCAACTTGATCGCCACCCACATATATCACTTGATCGTAGGCGGGCACGGCATCCTGCGCCATCTTGCGACGCTCAGTGACGCAAATGACTTTTATGCCCCGCTCTCTAAGCCGCACAACCAGCGGCACAAAGTCCAGATCGCCTGACCCGATAACAAGCAGCTTGGGTCTGGGCGTGATACACGCCAATTCCATCGCATCCACTGCCAACGACATATCCGTGGTGTTCTTGGGCAGGGGCAGATTGACGAATGGACGAACAGCCCAAAGGCGCAACGTGTCTGCCAAACCTTTCAGGTTTTCAGCACTGCCATAGGCACGACGAATAGAAATAGTGCCTTCAGTCCGCTCCAAGGTCTGGAACGCCTCATCAATCCAGGCTGGTGATGAGAAGTTGTCTGCGTCAATCAAAAATGCAATCATGGTTGTTTCTCCCTTGCACCGACTTTAAGTCATCGACCAGCAAAACCCACAACGGTGATTCTGCGGTGAACTCTGACTCCGGCATCGCTCGCAGGAGCTGACTTGCCACGGCAGGCGAGGCGGTAAGCCACGCCATCCAGTGCGCCTGGGGCACGACCACAAGGCTTCGACGCGCATCACCCTGACGGTGAAATCGGCCCATGATTGGATGAGCATCTGCATTGATCGTCAGCAAAGAAAACGACTCAAGGATCTCGCCTGTCTCCCGGTCTGCCCAGCTGTCCCATAGGGCTGCGGCGGTAAACGGTTCATCATCCAGCCGATGGATTTTCCAGCGCACGGCACGGCCTGTTTCCCAACAGGGTTCATAAAACCGCGCCATCGGCACAAGACCAAACTGGCGCTGTCGCCACGCTGTGCGATAGCTTGGTTTATCGGCCACTGTTTCTGACCGGGCGTTGTAAGTGCGTCGCCCGATAGTGCGATCTTTCGACCAAGCAGGGATAAAGCCAAATACAGCCCTATCTACCCGCAAGGCAGGAGGGTTGGCTCGAATGATCGGGGCGACATAGCCTGGAAAAACCTCTGGCGGGTACGCCAACTCAGACGAACTGCCGGTCATACGCTGCAAGGCAGACGGACTCGCTGGGGTGAAATTCACGCACATGAGCGCTCCGATTCAGAGGGCTTTGTCCATCTCTATGTGCGCGATATCTGCCTCGTCAAACGGCTCCCCCTTCGGCGCAAAGCCGAGGCGCTTGTAAAAACCCTCCGCACTGCGTTGTGCATGCAGCATCACATGGGCGTCACCTCGCGCTTGAGAGGCCTGCATCAAGGCGAGCAAAATCTGCCTGCCCAGCCCTGAGCCGCGCAACACCCGGCTCACCGCCATGCGCCCGATACGGGCCGTGCCTGACACCGCAGGCAACAAGCGCCCCGTGGCCAGTGGCATACCCAGGCGGTTGATGACGACAGCGTGCAAGGCGGTGTCGTCGTCATCATCCCACTCCATGTCCACAGGAACCCGCTGCTCCTGCAAAAACACCTCGGTGCGCACGGGCCGGGCGGCAGCGGCCAACTCGCTCCAGGGGCCAAGTTGCAGACTCACTATCGTCTCACCCGCCTCAAACCCGGTCAGCACATCACGCAAAGCTTGCGGCACGGGCTTGGAGGTCTGCGTAGTCGGATCAGCAAACACATAAATCAATTCGCATGTCACCAGCAAATCATGGCCCCGAAAAATGCCGCCAACAAAGCTCATGGATGAGTTACCGATGCGCGCGCACTTCAGGCCGATATCGAGCTGGTCATCAAAGCGCGCTGAGCCATGGAACTCCAGGCTGGACTTCTTCACGTACAGGTCACCGCCCAACTGGTGCATGGCCGCCTCGTACGGCAAGGCCAGCGCCCGCCAGTAGTCGGTAATGGCGGTGTCGAAGTACATCAGGTAGTGGGCGTTAAAGACAATTTTTTGCAAATCCACCTCAGCCCAGCGCACGCGCAGGCGGTGAAAAAATCGAAAGTCGTCTCGGGTCACATCTCTGCTCATAGGGTGCTGGGCTCGGCTAAAGTGGGGGCTTCATCCTACACCGCAGGCTGCCATGTCCCTCATCTACTACGTGACCCAAATCCAGTTTGAATTTGGTGCTGTGAAGCTGCTCCAACAAGAGTGTGAACGCGTCGGCATCAGCCGCCCCTTGGTCATCACAGATGCAGGCGTTAAAGCCGCAGGTGTGTTGCAAAAAGCGCTGGACGCCCTGCCCGGCCTACCCGTCACCGTATTCGACCAAACCCCCTCCAACCCGACCGAAGCCGCCGTGCGCGCAGCCGCGCAGATGTACCGAGCCAACAACTGCGGCGGCCTGATTGCCGTGGGCGGTGGCTCCTCCATCGACTGTGCCAAGGGTGTGGCCATTGCGGCCACGCACGAAGGCCCGCTCAAAACCTACGCCACGATTGAAGGCGGCTCGCCGCGCATCACCGAGCGTGTGGCCCCCATCATCGCCGTGCCCACCACCAGCGGCACGGGCAGCGAGGTGGCGCGCGGGGCCATCCTCATCGTGGACGACCACCGCAAGCTCGGCTTTCACTCCTGGCACCTGGTGCCCAAGGCCGCCATTTGCGACCCCGAACTCACCTTGGGCCTGCCGCCCCTGCTGACCGCTGCCACCGGCATGGACGCCATTGCCCACTGCATGGAAACCTTCATGGCCCCGTCCTTCAACCCACCCGCCGACGGCATCGGGCTGGACGGCCTGGCACGCGCCTGGGCGCACATCGAACGCGCCACCCGAGACGGCAGCGACCGCGAGGCGCGCCTGAACCTGATGAGCGCCTCCATGCAAGGTGCGATGGCGTTTCAAAAAGGTCTGGGCTGCGTGCACTCGCTCAGCCACAGCCTGGGCGGCGTCGATCCACGCCTGCACCACGGCACGCTGAACGCCATGTTCCTACCCGCCGTGGTGCGCTTCAATGCGTCAGCCGAGTCAATTCAAAAAGAGCAGCGCCTGCAACGCATGGCCCACGCCATGGGTTTGACGTCAGGCAGCGACATCCCCGAAGCCATTGAAGACATGAACGCTCGTCTGGGCCTGCCCAGCGGCTTGGCCGCGATGGGCGTGCAAGCCAGCCAGTTTGACCAGATCATCACTGGTGCCCTGGCCGACCATTGCCACAAAACCAACCCGCGCCTGGCCAGCGTGGAGGACTACCAGGACATGTTGCGTCAGGCGATGTAGATGGGTTGATGCGGCCATTGATGCCCCCCGGCCCAGCGTGCCCCACGCGCAGGAGGCCTAGCAATGGCCGGGCGCGTCCTTGAACATGA
>CANCDA010000226.1 GCA_947374705.1 Comamonadaceae bacterium
ACAAGATTTTGGTGTGTGCCAGCTTGCTGGTGCTGGTGCACTTGGGCCGGGCCGATGTGTTTGTGGCGCTCATCATCATTGGGCGCGAGATTGCCATCTCGGCTCTGCGGGAGTGGATGGCCCAGATTGGCGCGGGCAAAAGTGTGGCGGTGCACATGGTGGGCAAACTCAAGACCGTGGCGCAAATGGTGGCCATTCCCTTCTTGTTGTTTGATGGCCTTCTTTTTGACGTGATCAACACCCGAAATTGGGGCAACTTCTTGATCTGGGTGGCCGCCGTGCTCACGGTCTGGTCCATGATTTATTACCTGAAAAAAGCCGTGCCCGAAATCAGGGCGCGGGTGAAATGAACGCGCGTACCCAAGAGGACGCCCTGATACGGGCGATGCCTCTGGTGTTTGTGTTGATCTGGAGCACCGGCTTCATTGTGGCGCGCTACGGCATGCCTTACGCACCGCCCATGAAGTTTTTGCTGGTGCGATATGCCTTGTCTATTCTGTGTTTTCTCCCCTGGATACTGTTGGCCCGTGTGGCCTGGCCGCGCAACGCGGCGCAATGGCTACATCTGTCGGTGGTGGGTGTGCTGATCCATGCGGGTTACCTGGGCGGCGTGTGGTCGGCCGTCAAGGCGGGCATGGGCTCGGGTTTGAGTGCGCTGATCGTTGGTCTGCAACCGGTGCTGACGGCAATCTGGTTGTCCTCCACGGGCAGCCAGGTCACGCGGCGCCAGTGGCTGGGCCTGGCCCTGGGCTTTTTGGGCTTGGCCTTGGTGGTGTCGCGTAAATTTGGGCAGGGTGGGGAGGTGGGTTGGATCAATCTCATGTTCGCCGTGTTCGCCTTGCTCAGCATCACCATCGGCACGCTGTACCAAAAGCGGTTTGTTACGCCCTGTGATGTGCGCAGCGCCAATACGGTGCAGCTCATCGCGGCCTTACTCGTCACGCTGCCTTTGACGCTGTTGGAATCGGAGTCCATGCAGTGGAACACGCAGCTGGTATCGGCCATGGCCTGGTCGGTGTTGGGTTTGACGCTGGGCGGCAGCTCGCTGCTCTACCTGTTGCTGCAACGCGGCGCGGCCACAACCGTCACCAGCTTGATGTACCTGGTGCCACCCACCACGGCGTTGATTGCCTGGGTGTTGTTTGACGAGTCCATCACGCTGGTCACCTTGCTGGGTACGGCGATCACGGTCTTTGGTGTGAGCTTGGTGGTGCGTGTGCCGCCCGCACCGTCATCTTCGGTCTGAGGACACAGCCATGACCCCCGAGATTAATTTGTTCCCCGGTTTTTCGCTGGACCGCGTCACGCGTGACGGCGTGCGCCTGCACACCCGGCGCGCGGGCCAAGGGCCTGCCTTGCTCTTGCTGCATGGCCACCCGCAAACCCAGGCCATGTGGCACCGCGTAGCGCCCACGTTAACGCAACACTTCACCGTCGTGATGATGGATTTACGCGGCTATGGCGACTCAGACCGCCCACTGGCCGATGCCGATCACACGGCCTACAGCAAGCGCGAGATGGCGCTGGATGCCATGGCCGTTATGCGGCACCACGGTTTTGAGCGCTTCTCTGTGCTGGCCCATGACCGGGGGGGGCGCGTAGCCCACCGCTTGGCGCTAGACCATGCGGCTGCGGTGGAGCGGCTGATGTTGCTCGACATTGCGCCCACGCTGGCGATGTACGAGAACACGACCGAGGCGTTTGCCAAGGCCTATTGGCATTGGTTCTTTTTGATTCAACCACCCCCTTTGCCCGAGGCCTTGATCGATTCTGATCCGGTGCGCTACATCCGTAGCGTGATGGGGCGTCGCCACGCCGGTTTGGCGGCGTTTGCGCCGCAGGCCATGGCCGAGTACGAGCGCTGTGTGCAGATTCCGGGCACTGCGCATGGCCTGTGTGAAGATTACCGCGCCAGTGCCACGATTGATTTGGTGCATGACCGTGCGGATGTGCAAGTGGGCGTCAAGCTTATGCAGCCCTTGCGCGTGCTGTGGGGTGATCACGGCGCGGTGGGGCAGTGTTTTGATGTGATGGGGCTATGGCAAGCGCGCGCGGTACAGGTGACAGGGCAGGGCTTGCCCTGCGGGCACTACATTGCCGAAGAAGCGCCTGAGGCCTTGCTGTCAGAGGTTTTAAATTTTTTTAGGAGAGAGTCATGAGCAAAAAACGAATCGCAGTGATTGCCGGTGACGGCATCGGCAAAGAGACCATGCCCGAGGGTGTGCGTGTGATGGAGGCGGCGGCGTCGAAGTTTGGCATCGACTTGCAGTTCGACCACTTTGACTTCTCCAGCTGGGACTACTTTGAGAAGCACGGCCGCATGATGCCGCAGAACTGGAAAGACCTGGTGGGTGGGCATGACGCTATTTACTTTGGCGCAGTCGGCTGGCCCGAGAAGATTGCCGACCACGTCTCGCTATGGGGCTCGCTGATTTTGTTCCGACGGGAGTTTGACCAGTACGTCAACCTGCGCCCAGCTCGCCTCATGCCTGGCATCATCGCCCCCGTGGTGCGGCGCGACGGTAGCCGTCGTGAGCCGGGTGAGATCGACATGTACATCGTGCGGGAGAACACCGAGGGCGAGTACTCCAGCATTGGCGGGCGCATGTTCCCCGGCACGGATCGCGAGATGGTGATGCAAGAATCCATCTTTACCCGCCACGGGGTGGACCGGGTGCTGAAGTTTGCGTTTGAGCTGGCCCAGTCGCGCCCTAAAAAGCACCTGACCAGCGCCACAAAATCCAATGGCATTGCCATCACCATGCCCTACTGGGACGAGCGCGTGGAGGCCATGGCTAAGGGCTACCCTGACTTGAAGCTCGATAAGTTTCACATCGACATCTTGACCGCTCACTTTGTGCAGCGTCCGGACTTCTTTGACGTGGTGGTTGCCAGCAATTTGTTTGGTGACATCCTCAGTGATTTAGGACCAGCCTGCACTGGCACCATTGGCATTGCGCCCAGTGCCAACTTGAACCCTGACCGCAAGTTCCCTTCGCTGTTCGAACCGGTGCATGGCTCGGCACCGGACATTGCCGGTCAAGGCATTGCCAACCCGATTGGACAAATCTGGTGTGGTGCCATGATGTTGGAGTTTTTAGGACATAAGGCTGCGCACGATGCCGTGCTGTCGGCGATTGAAAAAGTCCTGGATCCCAAGAACGGTGCCCCGCGCACGCGTGACATCGGTGGCACGGCCAGCACCTCGGATGTGGGGCGTGCGATTGCAGCGGCCATTTAACCTATTTTTCATTGTTCGTGAAGCTATGGCTTACCCGAATCCCTAATTATTTTTCTGCAACTGACGTAGAGCGACTGAGAGAAACCCGTCTAAAATTCGCACCCGCGCTGCTGTTAAGTAGCCGCTTTTATTGACATCAAAAATTGAGCTCCGATTTTTTTTGAAGAGACAATTTAAATTAGCGTAGTTTCTAAAACAGGAGATAGTTGTGAATAAAACCGAACTGATCGAACACATCGCCAAGCACGCTGACATTTCCAAAGCAGCAGCTACCCGCGCGCTGGAGTCCACCATTGGTGCGGTCAAGACCACGCTGAAAAAAGGGGGCTCCGTTTCTTTGGTGGGTTTTGGCACTTTTGCTGTGGGTAAACGTGCAGCTCGCGTGGGCCGCAATCCCCGCACGGGCGATGCGATTAAAATCAAGGCCGCCAAAGTGCCCAAGTTTCGTCCAGGCAAGGGTTTGAAAGACGCACTGAATTGACAAGTTATCGGTGGGGTGCTTAGCTCAGTTGGCAGAGCGGCGCCTTTACACGGCGTAGGTCGGCGGTTCGACCCCGTCAGCACCCACCACCCCCACAAAGGCGAACAGTGTGTTCGCCTTTTTTATTTTTTTGTTGGAG